>DASVQH010000357.1:0-11453 GCA_036389195.1 Solirubrobacteraceae bacterium | reverse complement strand
GGGATCGCGCGGGTGAGGTCGCCGGCTGCCTCATAGGCGTTGGCGAGGTTGTTGCGCGAGCCGAGCGTGGCGGGGTGGTCAGGTCCGAGGATGCGTTCCCGGTTGGCGAGCGTGTCTTGGTAGAGCGGAAGGGCGCGGTTGAGGTCGCCGACGGCTTGGTAGGCGTACGCGAGGTTGTTGCGGGAGGTGAGCGTGTCGGGGTGGTCGGGTCCCAGGACGCGTTCGCTGGTGGTGAGGGTGTCTTGATAGAGCGCGATCGCGCGGGTGAGGTCACCGACTGCGGCATAGGCGCCGGCCAGGTTGTTTCGAAACGCGAGCGTGGCAGGGTGGTCGGGTCCTAGGACACGTTCGCTGGTGGTGAGGGTGTCTTCGTAGAGGGGGATCGCGCGGGTGAGGTCGCCGGCTGCCTCATAGGCGCCGGCAAGGGTGTTGCTCGAAGCCAGCGTCTGGGGGTGATCTGCGCCCAAGCGTCGAGTACATGACATCGCAAGCGAAGTCCCTACCTCGATTGCCCGCGAAAGATCTGCGGTCGCGCGTAGATGCCGGACGGCCCTGTTCGCAACGTCAGCGAAGCCGACAAGATCGGTTGTGGTGATCGCTTGGCGATCGGCGGCGGCGAGCGCGCTCACCCAGACGCTAATCGCGTGGCCGACGAGATCGGTGCGTTCGCGGTACTTCCACGCCTCGCTTTCAGGAGGGAAGAGGCCATCCAGCTTCTCGGCAACCGCGCCGAGGGCACTCCTGAGCTCGCGTGTCTGCTGCAGCCGGTCCTGGATGGCCCACGCGACCAGTCGATGCATGACAACCGCGCGCTGCCCTCGCGCCCAGACCAGAAGGGAACGCTCGACGAGTCGCCCGAGCGCAGCCTCGACGGCGGCGTCGTCTACATCGACGACGGCGGTCAGCACGTCGACTCCCACGCCGTCGGACGAGAGGAGCGCCGCGGCGCTCAAGATTCGAGCGGTCAGACCGGTGGCGTCCGCGTCGTCCGCAGCTCGCACCGCCAGCAAGATCGCGAGCGCAACTCCGTGGCGATAGGCGTCGCCTCGGTCCGGCGGCAGAACGTCCACGAGCGGCTGCGCACGAAGACGGTCGAGGTACTCCGCGTACGACAAGCGCCGCAGGCGGACGACCGCCGCCGCCTGCGCTAGGGCAAGAGGGAGGTCGCCGAGTTCCTGAGCGAGGGCGTCCGCGCCGGCGTCGTCGCTCAAGCCGGTCCGCTCGGCTAGGTAAGAGAGGGATTGCGTGCGGTCGAAGCTGCCAACGTCGATTTCCTCCCCGAGCGTTCCGAACGCACGGTCGGTGCTCGTAATGATCACGCGCGTGGCGCCGGTCGTTGGTACGTAGTGACGGACGTCGTCCGGATCGACGGCGTTGTCCAATACAAGGACGGAGGGCTGCTTTCGAACGGCTAGTGCGGCCCTCAACCGCTCAGCGGATCGCTCGGAGTCGCCCTCGGGGTCATCGACGCCGATCGCGCGTGCGACCTCGGCGAGGCCGCTCACGAGGCGATCGTGGTCTTCCGCCGACACCCACGCGACTAACTCGACCCCCTCGGCGACTGCCCGGCGTCCGTATTCGGCCGCGACGTGTGTCTTGCCAGTGCCAGGGACGCCAGTCAGCGTCACTACGTTCGTCGCCTGGCCGCTCCCAGAGGACAACTCGGTGAGGCGCTCGGTCGCCTCACGGGCGATATGCGCGGGCGGACTACCTGGAAGTTCGCCGACAACGATCTGGCCCGCCATACGCGCAGAGACCGACCGAGCCTCGGCCCGAATGGGCGTGAGCTCGCTCGCGCTAGCGGACGAAGGCCCAGCTACTGATTCGGACCGACCGGAGATCTTCGGCCGCTCGGAGTCAGCGACGAGCATGGCAGCTAACTGATCGAGTGCTCGGGGCTCGTGGTACTGCCGGATCGTGTCCGCGCGGACGACGCTCTTTCCAGCACGAAACGCCTCGCCGGCCAGCGCACGGCGCGCGCTCGCCCGAGTTCCTGAGTACTTGGGGTCAAGCGCGAGCACGATGTCTAGAACCGCCCGCGTCTCGCGGGGCAGCTTTGCGGCAGCCTGACGTAGCGCTTGGCCGACTGCGGCGGCACAGTCCGCAGGATCGTTCGGATTCTTTACCGCCTGCGAAACCGCCGGCAGGTCAAGCAGGACCTCGGTCCCTTGTGGCAAGACGCCGGGCTCCAACCCGCGCCGGATCAACCGAGCGAGGGCAAGGCGGACTCGCTCATGAAGCGTCTCCGCGACGGTCGGCATCCTAGGAACTCGACAGGGCCCAAAGTGGTAGTTTTATGGGTACCAAAAGCGGTAGCATCACGGAAGCGTAGAGGAGCGGACGGTCGATCTGCTGCGGCGTCGCTCAAAGCGTTCAAACTAAGGGGCCTAGGCCATGGAAGCCAGTCTCATCGTCGCCATGATCGCCGTAATCAGCCTGGTGCTCACCGCCTTTGCGGTGGGCCTCGCGATCGGCTTGGCGCTCTCTGGGCGGTCGGGGGAGCCCTCGAGCCGGTCGTCGGATCAGTGAGGCGACAGATCGGCACCGAACGATCGCGTGAGCGATCGGTTAAGATCCGCCGCCGTCGAGCTACCGGGGGGTAGGAGCGGATGAGCAGTAGTCGATCGCTGGCCGGCAAGGCCCTGAACGCGGCGTTCTCGCGCGTCAACCGCAAGCGCCAGTGGTGGCAGCTGCCGACCACGTCGCTCAAGGCGCTAAACCTGCTGTCGCTGCGGCTCGACCTGCGCGACTTCAACCTCTTCGACACCGGGCAGCCGATCCGCAAGCACGGCCTCCAGGACCCGCCGGAGGAGGTGCTCGCCGCGCGGCAGCCCGACGGCACCTGGAACGACCTCGAGGACTCGGAGATGGGTTCGAAGGGGACGCCGTTCAGCCGCAACATCGACCCCAAGCGCATCAAGCCCGAGAAGCCGCCGCGGATCTACGACCCGAGCCCGCGCCAGGTGTCGCTCGAGCTGATGACGCGCGACCACTTCAAGCCGGCCACCACGCTCAACGCGCTCGCCGCCGCCTGGATCCAGTTCGAGAACCACAACTGGTTCTTCCACGGCCGCGGCAACCCCGACGAGACGATGGAGATCCCGCTGCAGGACGGCGACGACTGGCCCGAGAACCCGATGAAGGTCCGGCGCACCGTCCCCGTCCCGGCCAACAACTCGGGACCCGGGGGCGGCGAGGGGATCGACTTCGGCAACACCGAGACCCACTGGTGGGACGGCTCGCAGCTCTACGGCACCACCCTCGACAAGCAGCACTCGCTGCGCACGCACGTCGACGGCAAGCTGAAGATCTCCGACGACGGCCGCCTGCCGGGCGACCCGAACGTGCCCGGCATCGACGCCACCGGCTTCAACGAGAACTACTGGTTCGGGCTCTCCTGCCTGCACACGCTGTTCGCCAAGGAGCACAACGCGGTCTGCGACGCGCTCAAGAAGGAGAACCCGCGCTGGAGCGACCAGCGGCTGTTCGACACGGCGTGGCTGGTCACGAGCGCGCTGATGGCCAAGATCCACACCGTCGAGTGGACGCCGGGCATCGTCAACACGCCGGCGCTGTGGCTGGCGATGAACGTCAACTGGTCCGGCATCTTCGGCCAGCACCTCAAGGACCGCTTCGGCCGGCTCGGCGACTCCGAGATCTTCTCGGGGATCATCGGCTCGCCGCAGGAGCACCACGAGGCGCGCTTCCAGCTCACCGAGGAGTTCATCTCGGTCTACCGGATGCACCCGCTGATCCGCGACGACTGGAACATCCACGACTTCGAGGCGGGGCGGATCGCCGAGGAGGTCTTCTTCGACGACCTGATGGGCGAGAACACGCGCCCGTTCGTCGACAAGCACGGGCTGACCAACCTGATCTACTCGCTGGGCGTCGAGCACCCGGGGCAGATCACCCTGCACAACTACCCCCGCGCGCTGCAGCGCCACCGGCGCATCGACGGCGAGCTGATGGACCTCGCGACGCTGGACATCGTGCGCGACCGCGAGCGCGGCGTCCCCCGCTACAACGACTTCCGCGAGGAGATGCGGATGCCGCGGATGCGCTCGTTCGAGGAGCTCACGAACAACCCCGAGTGGCGTGAGCAGATCCGCCGCGTCTACCACAACGACATCGACAAGGTCGACCTCCAGGTCGGCATGTACGCCGAGCCGACGCCGCCCGGCTTCGGCTTCTCGGACACGGCGTTCCGCGTCTTCATCCTGATGGCCTCCCGGCGGCTGAAGAGCGACCGCTTCTTCACCACCGACTTCCGGCCCGAGGTCTACACGCAGACCGGCATGGACTGGGTGACCAAGACGAAGATGAAGGACGTCATCCTGCGCCACCACCCCGAGCTCGAGCCGGCGCTCGCCGGGCTCCCCAACGCGTTCCTGCCGTGGAACAAGGTCGGGGCGGACGGGAAGGCCAACGGCAACGGCAAGCTGCGCCACCGCGCGGAGGGCGTCCGCAAGGCGCTCGAGGCGCTGAACGCGTGAGCGGACTCCCGACCGCGTCGCTGCGCGAGAGCGTGCAGGTGCTCGCGGGCGCGCTCCTCCCGAGCGTCGCCCGCGGCCTGTTCTCGCCGCGGCGCCGGATGCTGGCCTGGCTCACGAAGGCCGACGCCGACGCGCGGACCGTCCGGCTGCTGGGGCGGCTGCGCTCCAAGCACGGCGGCGAGGGGCTGCGGGTCCTGCGCGGCCGGATGGTCGTCGTCTGGGGGCGTGACGCGCTGCACGAGGTGCTCGACCACTCGGCGACGACCTACGCGTCCGACGCCGGCGCGAAGGCCAAGGGGATGTCGCACTTCCAGCCCGACGCGCTGACGCTGTCGCGCGGCGACGCCTGGCGCGACCGCCGCGCGTTCGCCGAGCACGTGCTGGCCACCGGCGAGCGCGTGCATCCCTCCGGCGCGCGGTTCCTCGCGGTGGTGGCCGACGAGGTCGACCGGCTGCGGATCGGCGACCGGCTCGCCTGGGCGGACTGGGAGAAGCTGTGGGACCGCATCACGCTGCGGGTGGTCTTCGGCGACCGCGCGCGCGACGAGCAGGCGCTGACCGGCCTGCTCGAGCAGCTCATGAAGGAGGCCAACCGGCTCGCCGGCCTCTCGCCCAACGACGCCTACTACGAGCTCTACGGCAAGCTGGAGCGCCACCTGATCGACCCGGAGCCCGACACGCTGGTCGCCCGGATCGCGGACGCGCCGCAGAGCGACCGCACGCGCATCGCCCAGCAGATCCCGCACTGGATGTTCGCCATGCGCGACACGCTGGGCGCCAACGCCTTCCGCGCGCTGGCCGCCATCACCGCCGACCCGGCGCTCGAGCGCCGCGTCCGCGAGGAGCTGGCCGGCGCCGACCTCGCCGACCCGCAGGCGGTGGCGGGGCTGGCCGTGCTGCAGGGCGCCTTCCACGAGGCGATGCGCCTGTGGCCGACCACGCCGCTGCTCGCCCGCGAGGCGACCGCCGACACCACGCTGGCCGGCGAGCCCGTCGCCGAGGGGACGCAGGTGCTGATCGTCAACGCGTTCAACCACCGCGACACCGCGGCCGTCCCCGACGCCGACCGGCTGGTCCCCGAGCGCTGGCACGGCGACGGCGAGCGCGACTACCGGTTCAATCACCTGGCCAACGGCACCCAATGGTGCCCGGGGGAGCCGCTGGTGCTGCTGCTCGGCCAGGCCGTGCTGGCGCGCGTGCTCGAGGAGCACGCGCTCGAACCCGAGGACCCGTCGCTGACCGGCGGCGGCCCGCTGCCCCACATGCTCGACTTCTACCGCCTGACCCTGCGCGCCAGCAGGAGAGAGGAGGCGCGCCCATGAGCGCCACGATCGACCAGCCGCGCGTCGCGACCCCCACCGGCTCGCCGCGCGTGAGCGCCGCCCGGCTCGGCGCCCTCGCCGCCCGCGTCGTCACCGCGGGCGAGCGCGAGCACATCGAGATCGAGAACCCCGGGACGGGCGCGTTGCTCGGCGTGGTGCCCAAGTGCGTGGCCGAGGACGTCGAGGCGGCGGTGCAACGGGCGCGTGCCGTCCAAGCGCGCTGGCGGGCGACCCCGCACGGCGAGCGCCGCCGCGTGCTGCTGCGCTACCACGACCTCGTCCTCGCCCGCCAGGAGGAGCTGCTCGACGTCATCCAGCTCGAGTCGGGCAAGGCCCGGCGCCACGCGTTCGAGGAGGTCCTCGACACCGCGCTGGTCGCGCGCTACTACGCGCGCTCCGCCGAGAAGCTGCTGCGCAGCCGGCGCGCCCGCGGCGCCCTGCCGGTGCTGACCGCGACCTGGGAGCACCACCACCCGGTCGGCGTCGTCGGGATCATCTCGCCCTGGAACTACCCGCTGACCCTGTCGATCTCCGACGCTCTCCCCGCCGTCGCGGCGGGCAACGCGGTCGTCATCAAGGTCGACAGCCAGACGCCGTTCAGCGCGCTGTTCGGCATGGAGCTGCTGGAGGAGGCCGGCCTGCCCCGCGACCTCGTGCAGGTGGTGACCGGCGCGGGCTCGGAGATCGGCCCCGAGCTGATCGACCGGGTCGGCTACATCATGTTCACCGGCTCGACCGCGACCGGCCGGCGGGTGGCGAGCCAGGCCGGGGAGCGGCTGATCCCGAGCTCGATGGAGCTCGGCGGCAAGAACGCGATGCTCGTGCTCGCCGACGCCGACCTCGGCGCCTCCGTGGCGGGCGCGGAGCGGGCGATGTTCTCCAACGGCGGCCAGCTCTGCATCTCGATCGAGCGGCTGCTCGTGCACGAGTCGGTCGCCGACGAGTTCCAGCGCCGGCTCGTGGAGCGGGTGCGCTCCATGAAGCTCGGCAACGGCCTCTCCTACGAGTTCGACATGGGGTCGCTGATCTCGCAGACCCAGCTCGACACGGTCGTCCAGCACGTCGACGACGCGGTCGCCAAGGGCGCGACCGTGCTGGCCGGCGGCCGCGCCCGGCCGGACCTCGGCCCGTACTTCTACGAGCCGACGCTGCTCGACCGGGTCAAGCACGGCATGACGCTGTTCGCCGACGAGACGTTCGGGCCGGTGGTGGCGATGTCGCGGTTCGCGAGCGAGGAGGAGGCGATCCGCCGCGCGAACGACAGCTCCTACGGGCTGAACTTCAGCGTCTGGACACGCGACACGGTGCGCGGCCGGGGGATCGCGGCGCGGCTGCAGGCCGGGACCGTCAACGTCAACGAGGGCTACGTGGCGACGTGGGGCTCGGTCGACGCGCCTATGGGCGGGATGAAGGACTCCGGGCTCGGCCGCCGCCACGGGGCGGAGGGCCTGCTCAAGTACACGGAGTCCCAGACCGTCTCGGTGCAGCGGGTGATGCCGATCGCGCCGCCGCCGATGGTGGGGACGAAGCTGTGGGCGCGCGGGATGACGCTGGGGCTGCGGCTGCTGCGCGCTTTGCCGTGGATCCGTTGATCGCTTTCTGACATCCCGTCCTGGCGCGAGCGCATAAATACCTGACTGATTAGGTCAGGTTTGGTAGTGTGCTGGGCACGTGATCGACGTGCACCAGCACCTCTGGCCCGATTCGCTGCGGGAGGTGCTGAACAAGCGAGCCGCGCCGCCTCGGATCAGGAGGGACGGAGTGCTGCTCCTCGACGGGGAGCTGCCCGCGCCGGTCGATCCCGCCGACCACGATCCGGTCCGCCGCGCGCGGCTCGACGGAGCGGAGCGCATCCTCGTCGCGCTCTCGCATCCGCTGGGGCTGGAGGCGCTGCCCGCCGACGAGGCGCACGAGGCGCTGGCGGCGTGGCACGACGGGGCGTTCGCGCTCGGCGACCCGTTCGGCGTCTGGGGGACGGTGGCGCTCACCGACGCCGCGCCGGCCGACGTCGACGCGATCCTCGACCGCGGCGCGGTCGGGCTCTCGCTGCCCGCCGGCGCGCTCGCCGGCCCGGAGGGCTACGACCGGCTCGGGCCGGTGCTCGAGCGGCTGGCCGCCCGCGAGGCGCCGCTCTTCGTGCACCCGGGCGCCGCGGCCGTGCCGCCCGGCCCGCGCCCCGCCTGGTGGAGCGCGCTGACCGACTACGTCGCGCAGATGCAGGTGGCCTGGTTCGCCTTCCTGGAATGGGGCCGCCCGGCGCATCCGGCGCTGCGCGTGGTGTTCGCGATGTGCGCCGGCGGCGCGCCGCTGCAGCTCGAGCGCCTGGCCGCCCGCGGCGGGCCGGCCGCCGCCGCGCACGACACGGGGATCTTCTACGACACGTCCTCCTATGGCGTGCGGACGCTCGACGCCCTGATCCGGGTAGTCGGCGTCGACCAGCTCGTCTACGGATCCGATCGCCCGGTCGCGGAACCGCCGCCGACCGGGATGCTCGGGCCCGCCGCCCACCACGTCATCTCGACCACCAACGTCCTCCGCCTCCTGCAGGCGACGCCCGCGGAGGCGGGCATCCGATGATCCTTCCGTCTCTTGACCGCGACCTCGAACCCGCGGAGCTCCGCCGTCTCGTCGCCGAATACGCCCGTCGCGAGGATCTCTGGCGCCACCTCGTCCACCACGATCCCGAGGCCCGCACGTACGAGCAGATCGAGCGCAACGAGCACGTCGGCGTCTGGCTGCTGTGCTGGATGAAGGACCACGACACGGGCTTCCACGACCACGACCTCTCGGCTGGAGCGGTCGCGGTGGTGGGCGGGCAGATCCGCGAGGACCGGCTGCGCGTCGGCGCCCCGCCGACGACGCGCGTGGTCGACAGCGGCGGCGTGTTCACCTTCGCCGCCTCGGACATCCACCGCGTCCTGCACGCGGGCACCGAGCCCTCGGTCACGATCCACGCCTACTCGCCGCCGCTGTGGCGCATGGGCGCCTACGAGATCGGCGCGGGCGGCCAGCTGCACCGCCACAGCGTCTCCTACGCGGAGGAGCTGCGCCCGCTCGAAGAGGTGGCGTAGTTCGAGCCGGCGGTGCGCAGCGACCGCCCGGGCGCGCGCGGGCCGAGCGCGTAGTGCGCCGGGAGCGCGGCGCCGTCGCGTAGCGCGGGGATGAGCGCCTCGGCCAGTGCGGGGCCGTGCTTGAAGCCATGGCCGGAGCCGCCGCCGACGAGGTGATGGGTGGGGCGCTCGGGCAGCGGGCCGGCCAGGAAATGGGAGTCGGCCGACAGCTCGTAGCGGCAGGTGCGCGAGGACTTCAGCGGCGCGCCGGCGAGCGACGGGAACCGCTCGGCCAGGTAGGCGCGGGCGAGGCGCTCGCCGTCGGGTCCGGTCGCCGGGAGCGGGTCGCCGGGGTCGAGCGCCGGGCCCTCGGTGTCAGGCGCGGCCTTGACGCCGTGGCCGTCGACGTCGCCCGTGCCGTAGATCGCCCGGTCGTAGTCGACCCAGCCGGGCACGCCGGCCCACTCCGGGCCGCCGTCGAAGAAGAAGAGCTCCTGGCGGGTGACGCGGAGGCTGACGTGCTCGGGGAACAGCCGCGTCAGCCACGGACCGCAGGTCCACACGACCCGGTCGGCCTCCAGGCGGCGGCCGTCGTCGAGGGCGACCGCGTCCCCGTCGGGGCGCGCCACGGCGCGCTTGACGCGCGCGCCATGCGCCTCCGCGGCTCGCGCGAGGGCGCGCACCGATCGCTCGGCCCGCAGCACGCCCGCCTCCGGCTCGTGGAGCACGAACGCCAGGTCGCGCGTGCCGAGCGCCGGGTACAGCCGCGCCGCCGCGCCCGGCTCGAGGCGCTCGGCCGGGATGCCTTGGGCCGCGAGCGTGGCCAGCGACTCGGCCTCCCAGCCGTCCTCGCGGTGGGCGAACCAGGCCATCCCGCACTCCTCCAGCAGCGCCTCGCCGGTCTCCGCCTCCAGCTCGCGCCACAGCCCGCGGGCCCGTCGCGCCGACGCCGTGTAGTCCGGGTCGACCCCGTGGGCGCAGCGGATCAGCCGCGTCTCGCCGCCCGACGACGCCCGCGGGTCGCCCGGCCCGAACTGGTCGACGAGGGTCACGCGCGTGCCGCCGCGCGCCAGCCGCCAGGCCAGCGACGCGCCCATCACGCCGGCGCCGACGACGACCACGGAGTCCACGACCGCCATTATGTCCGGATGCGCCGTGCCCTCCTCGCCTTCGCGCTCCTCGCCGCCCTGCCGGCGAACGCTGCCGCCGAGACCTTCGGCCGCTCCGTGGACGGACGCGCGCTGAAGGTGACGCGGCTGGGCCCGGTCGACGCGCCCCGCACGATCCTCGCCGTCGGCTCCGTCCACGGCGACGAGACCGCGGGGCACGCCGTGATCCGGGCGCTGCGCCGGCGCACGCCGCCGCCCGGCGTCCAGGTCCACCTCGTGACCACGGCGAACCCCGACGGCGTGCGCGCCGGCACGCGGCAGAACGCGCGCGGGGTCGATCTCAACCGCAACTTCCCCCGCCGCTGGCGCGCCGCGGGCCGCCGTGGCGACGTCTACTACCCCGGCCCGCGCGCCGCCTCGGAGCCCGAGACGCGCGCGCTCGCCCGCCTCGTCCGCCGCATCGACCCCGACGTGACCGTCTACTTCCACCAGCACATGCGGCTCGTCAACTACGCGCCCGGCGCCGACCGGCGTCTCGTGCGCGCCTACGCCCGCCGCGTGCGCCTTCCGGCCCGCGAGCTCCCGCACTACCGCGGGACGGCGACGAGCTGGCAGAACCACCGCGACGCGGACTCCAGCGCGTTCGTCGTCGAGCTCCCGGCCGGACCGCTGAGCCGGCGCGCCGCCCGGCGCCACGCCAGGGCCGTCCTCGCCACCGCGACGACCGCCGCGAGCGCGGCCGCCGCCAAGCCGCACGTGCAGTGGGACCCGATCCCCTTCGGCAAGCGGCGCATCCGCCAGACCCGCGCCTACGCGCGCCGCCATTACGGCCTCAACCACGCGCGGCTGATCGACCCGAAGGTGATCGTCGAGCACTACACGGCGACCACCACGTACGGGCCGGTCTTCAACACCTTCGCGTCCAACGCGCGCGACCCGGAGCTCGGCGAGCTGCCCGGCACGTGCGCCCACTACGTCGTCGACACCGACGGCACGATCCACCAGCTCGTGCGGCTGAAGTGGATGTGCCGCCACACGGTCGGCCTCAACCACACGGCCATCGGGATCGAGCACGTCGGCACCAGCGACGACCAGGTGCTCGCCGACAAGCGCCAGCTGCGCGCCTCGCTCAGGCTCACGCGCTGGCTGCAGGCCCGCCACGGGATCGCCACCCGCGACGTCATCGGGCACGCCGAGAGCCTCGGGTCGCCCTACCACCACGAGGACGTCGCGCGGTTGCGGACCCAGACGCACGGGGACATGGGTCCGCGAGCGATGAAGCGCTACCGAAGGAAGCTGTGAAGCTCCTCCTGATCCGCCACGGCGAGACGGAGTGGAGCCGTGCCCGGCGCCACACCGGCACGAGCGACCTCCCGCTGCTGCCCGAGGGCGAGGCGGCGGCGCGGGCGCTCGGCGACCGCCTGGCCGGCACGCGATTCGACCTCGTCCTCGTCAGCCCCCGCTCGCGCGCGCGGC
>DASVQH010000356.1:0-3651 GCA_036389195.1 Solirubrobacteraceae bacterium | reverse complement strand
CGCGCCTGGAGGCGCTGACCTGGGAGCCGGTGGGCCCGCCGCTCGACGTCGATCCCGCGCGCGCGGCCGGCGAGGGGCCGGGACGCCCGCGCGTCGCCGTCTCCGCCGAGGGCAACGCCGTGGTCGTGTGGGGCGAGGCCGGCGGCGACGGGCGCCGGCACGTGTTCGGGCGCCGCATCACGGGCCTCGTGCCGTCGGCGTTCCCGCAGGAGGTCTCGCTGCCCGACCTCGGCGGCGCGGCCGGCGGCGACGCCGACGCCGCCGACGTCGACATCGAGGACGACGGCTCCTACGCCTGGGTGGCGTTCCGCCAGGCCTTCGGCGGCGTCTCGCACACGGTGGCGCGGCGGCTCGTCGGCTCGCAGTTCGAGGCGCCGGTGGCGCTCGACGGCGGCCAGGAGTCGACGGCGCCGCGCTTCGACATGAACGGCCGCGGGATCGGCTACGCCGTCGCCGCCGGGCCCGGCGGCGCGGTCCTGGGCGCGGAGCTGACGAAGTTCGACGCCTTCGCGAACTTCGCGCGCGTCGACGCCGGCGGCACCTCGGGGGTGCCCGCGCCGGTCGTCGCCACCTCGGAGCGCCGCCAGGAGGCGATCGCCTGGCGCGCCGACGCGGGCGGGACGACCGCCGTGCTGGCCCGCTACCGCGTCGACGAGGCGCCGTTCGAGCCGGAGTTCCTTCTGTCGCGCCCGGAGTGGGGGCCCGCCGGCGAGCGGCTCGAGCTCAGCACGAGCAAGAGCGGCGACATGGCGGCGACCTTCCTGCAGGGCGGGATGGCGGACCGCCGGCTCGTCGTCGGCGTCTACGACAAGCCGCCCGCCAAGCCGATCGGCCAGACGACCGACAACTGGCGCAAGCGCCAGCAGCCCGTCCTGAAGTGGCGGATCGGCGGCGAGCTGTGGGGTCCCCAGGTCTTCAAGGTGCTGATCGACGGGGTCGAGGTCGCGAGCACGTCGGGCGAGAAGGCGATCCCGCCCGCGCCGCTGCCCGACGGCGTGCACCGGTGGGTCGTCGCGTCGGTCGACCGCCGCGGGCAGGTCTCGCCGAGCAACGAGCGGCTGCTGCGCGTCGACACCAAGCCGCCGCGGGTGCGCGTCAAGGTCAAGGGACCCAAGCGGCGCGGCGCGCTGCTGAAGATCGAGATCCAGGCGTCGGACCCGGGCGGGTCGCGCGCGCGCACCTTCAGCGTCGACTACGGCGACAGGACGACCCCAGGCCGGCGGCGGCGCACCGAGCACCGCTTCTACCGCCCGCGCCCGAAGCTGAAGATCCGCGTCACCGACCGCGCCGGCAACGTCGCGCGCGTCACCAAGAAGCTCAAGCTGCGCTAGTGCTCCTGCGCGCCGGCGACCGGACGCTCGACCTCCGCGCGCCGGTCCTGATGGGGATCGTCAACGCGACGCCCGACTCGTTCTCCGACGCGGGCGAGCTGCGCGACCTCGACGCGCGGGTGGCGCGCGCCGCCGCGCTGGCCGCCGCGGGGGCGGGGATCGTCGACGTCGGCGGCGAGTCGGGCGTCACCAACCGGCCGCCGGTGGCCGCGGAGGAGGAGATCGCGCGCGTCGTCCCGCTGATCGAGCGGATCGTCGCCGAGGTCGGCGTGCCGGTCTCGGTCGACACCTACAAGCCGGCCGTGGCGGCGGCCTCCGTCGCCGCGGGGGCGTGCATGGTCAACGACGTCTCCGGGCTGCGCGACCCGGAGCTGGCCGCGGTGTGCGCCCGGACGGGCGCGGCGCTGGTGCTGATGCACACGCGGGCGGCGCCGAAGGTGAAGGTGCTCGATCCCGCGCTGTACGACGGCGCGGGCGGCGTGGCCGCCGACGTGGCGGGGTTCCTGGCCGAGCGGATGGCGCTGGCGGCGACGCACGGCGTGGGGGAGGAGCAGATCGTGCTCGACCCGGGGCCGGACTTCGCCAAGACGCCGGCGCAGACCGTCGCGGCGCTGCGGGGACTGGCGGAGCTGCGGGCGCTGGGGCGGCCGATCCTGCTGGCGATCTCGCGCAAGGACTTCATCGGCGCCGTGACCGGGCGCGGGCCGCGGGACCGGCTGGCCGGGACCCTGGCGGCGCTCGGCTGGGGCGTCGAGGCGGGCGCGCAGCTGTTCCGGGTGCACGACGTCGAGGCGGCCGCCGACTTCCTCGCCGTGCGGGCGGTGCTGCGGGGCGAGGCCGAGGTGGCGGCCGAAGCCGCGCTCGCGGAGGAGCTGCGCCGCGTCTGAATCCCGCGCTAGGATGCGCGCCGCACTGGTCGCCGGCCGCTGAACCCAACGCGCCGCCGGACGCCCGCCGACCGATCCACCACAGGAGGTATCCCATGTCGTCCGTCCTCGATCCCGCCGAGCTGAGCGCCAGCCCGCTCGCCGATCTCCACGTCATCGCCAACGAGCTGGGCGTCGACGGCTTCCGCCGCCTGCGCAAGGCCGAGCTCGTCGACGCGATCCTCGTCGCCCAGGGCGGCGCTCCGGTGTCTGCGTCCGAGGACGGCGCCGGGGCCGGCGCCGAGGCCGAGGCCGAGGCCGGTGGCGACGACGCCGACGAGAAGCCCGCGCGCCGCCGCTCGCGCGCCGGCAGCGGCCGCTCGCGCTCGCGCCGCGCCACCGAGGAGACCGAGGAGGCCACCACGGCCGGCGACGTCGCCGACGAGACGGAGGCCAAGGACGAGGACGAGGACCGCCCGCGCCGCCGCTCGCGCGGCGGGCGCTCGCGCGGCGGGCGCTCGGGCGAGGAGCGCGGCGATCGCGACCGCGACCAGGAGCGCGACCGCGACCGCGACCGCGACGCGTCCGGCGGGGACGAGGAGCGCGTGGTCGAGGGCGTCGTCGAGCTGCTCGGCAACGGCTCGGGCTTCGTGCGCCTCGCGTCGCCGGAGGTCGCCGACGACGACGTCTACGTCTCGGCGGCGCAGGTCAAGCGCTGCGAGCTCGTCACCGGCGACCGCGTCGGCGGGCCGGTGCGCCCGCCGCGCCGCTCGGAGCGCTTCCCGTCGCTGATCCGCGTCGACACCATCAACGGCCGCCCGGCCGACGAGGTCTCCGAGGGCACGAAGTTCGAGGAGCTCCCCGCCGCGTTCCCGATCGAGCGCTTCGAGCTCGGCTCCGAGGACCCCACCGTCAAGGCCATCGAGTGGCTCACGCCGGTCGGCAAGGGCTCCCGCGTCAGCGTCGTCGGCCCCGCGCAGGCGGGCAAGACCGAGGCGCTCGTCCGGCTCGCCGGAGCGCTCGGCAAGCTCGAGGGGCTCGAGGTCTCGGTCGTCCTCGCGGGCGCCCGGCCCGAGGAGGTCGCCATCTGGGTCGACGAGGGGCTCACGCCGGCCGCCACCGCGCTGCTGGGGGCGTCGCCCGACGCCCAGGGCCAGGCGGTCGAGCAGGTCGTCGAGCAGGCCAAGCGCATCGCGGCCCGCGGCGGCGACGCCGTCGTGGTCGTCGACTCGCTCGAGCAGCTGCCCGCCGGGATCGCGCGGCGCGCGCTGGCCGCGGCCCGCAACATCGCCGGCGGCGGCTCGCTGACCGTCCTGGCCGCCGCGCAGGCGCCCACGGGCGGCGAGACGACGCTGATCGCGCTCGACCCCGCGCTCACCGCCGCGCGCCGGGTCCCGGCGCGCGACCTCGCGGCCCGTGGCAGCCGGCGGCCCGAGCTGCGGGTGGGCGAGGCG
>DASVQH010000355.1:0-22546 GCA_036389195.1 Solirubrobacteraceae bacterium | reverse complement strand
CCGGCGAGACGATCGCGTCGCTGGCCGCCGGCCGCATCGACGGCGACACCCGCCTCGATCTGGTCGCGACGCGCTCCGCCGACGACGCCGGCGTTCTGCTGCAGCAGGGCGACGGCACGCTCGGCCCGCAGGCGAAGGTCTACGTCGGCGAGGGCTCCACGCCGCCGCCGACGAGCGCGGCCCTCGGAGATCTGACGGCCGACGGCCTGGCCGACCTCAGCGTCGGCGGCGACCAGCTCGTCGTCGCCCGCCAGCCCAGCGCCGCCTTCCCGCGCCCGGACTGGCTGCGCGACGCGACCCCGGCCGACGGCGCGAGCGGCGTGGCCACCGGCGCGGCGCTGACGCTGCGGCTCAACCGGGACCTCGATGCGTCCACCGTCAAGGCCGCGTCCGTGCGGCTCGCCCGGGGCGACACCGGCGCCGCGGTGGCGACGACGCCGTCCTACGACCCGGGGACGCGGACGCTGACCGTGCAGCCGTCCGCCGCGCTCGCGACCGGCGCGCCCTACGCGCTCGCGCTCCCGGGCATCCGCGACACGCGCGGCGCCGCGCCGCCGTCGTCGCCGATCCTGCGCTTCCGCGCCGCCGGCGCCACCGACACCACCCCGCCCGACACCGGCTTCTCCAGCGGCGCCGTGGGCACCATCTCGGGGAGCTACGCCTGGTTCGCCACCTACGCCTCCGAGCCGGGGACGCGCACGCAGTGCAGCCTCGACGGCGCGCCGTTCGCCGACTGCGAGCCCGAGCTCAACAGCGGTGACACGGCGCTGACCGCGGGCGCCCACACCTTCCGGGTGCGCGCCGTCGACGCGGCCGGCAACGTCGACGCGACACCGGCGAGCCGGGTGTTCAGCCGCCGCACCGGCTCGCCGCCCGCCCACAGCAGCTCGACCAGCCCCAAGGCGCTGACCGGCAGCACCGGCTCGATCACCGACTCGTCGGCCGGCGCGGACTGGGGCTGGGGCAACTGGGACGAGCACGCCGACTCGCTCCAGCTCACCGGCGAGAGCGCCGGCGGCAGCCCCGTGTTCTACGCGTGGACGGCGCCGGCGAACGGAACCGTGACGTTCGACACGGCGGGCAGCGCGTTCGACACGGTCCTCGGCGCGTTCACGCTGATCACCGACCCCAACTACTACCGGCGCCTCGCGAGCAACGACGACGCGTCGCCGACCGCGGCGAGCAGCCGGGTCAGCTTCCCCGTCCGCACGGGGAAGCGCTACCTGATCGGCCTGGACGGCTTCGGCGACGGGCTCTACGCGCCCAACGGGGCGATCAGACTCGCCTGGTCCTTCACCGCGGGCACGGACACGACGCCGCCGGAGACGACGATCGATGCCGGGCCGGCCTCGCGTACGGACCGCAGCGGGTCGCTGGACTTCCACGCCTCCGAGCCGGACTCGAGCTTCGAGTGCCGCGAGGAGCGCGACGGCCAGGTGGAGACCGACTGGCACCTGTGCCAGTCGCCCGCCAGGTCCATCTCGGAGGTCGGCGTGGTCAAGGTGGCCGTGCGCGCGACCGACACCGCCGGCAACGTCGACCCCACGCCCGCCGAGTGGAGCTGGGAGATGCCCCCGCTGCCCGCCACGTCGCTCGACGACGGCCCGGACTGGACGACGACGAGCCGCTCGGCGACCTTCCGGTTCACCGGAAGCGCGACCGCCGCGCGCTTCGAGTGCCGGCTGGATCGCGCCCCGTGGGCGGCCTGCACCTCGCCGCGCACGGTGACCGGGCTGGCCGACGGCCCGCACGACTTCTACGTCCGCGCCGTCGACGAGTTCGGCCGCGCCGATCCGTCCGGCGGCCTGGCCTGGGAGTGGACCGTCCTCCCCGACTCGGTCGACGCGGCCGTGGCCGGGACGTCGGCCGGCGGCGCGCGCGCCGTGCGGGCCGACTTCAACGGCGACGGCCGCTCCGACCTGGCGGTCGGGATCCCCGGCGAGGACGTCGCCGGCGTGCGCGACGCCGGCGGCGTGCAGATCCTCATGGGCTCCGCGAACGGGCTCACCGCCACCGGTGGGCGCCTGTGGACGCGCGGCGATCCCGACGTCGCGGGCGTCGTGACGGCGGGTGACGCCTTCGGCGCGTCGCTGGCGGCCGGCGACTTCGACGGCGACGGCCGCGCCGACCTGGCGATCGGCGCGCCGGGCCAGGACACCTCCGGGTTCGCCGGCTCGGGTGCGGTGCACGTGCTCTACGGCAGCGCCTCCGGGCTGGCCGGCGCGCGGGCCCAGCAGTGGTCGCAGGCCTCCGCCGACGTGGCCGACGCGCCGGAGCGCGGCGACGCGTTCGGCGCGGCGCTGGCCGCCGGGGACGCCGACGGCGACGGGCGCGACGACCTCGCGGTGGGCGCTCCGGCGGAGGGCGGGGGCGCGCTCGCCGAGGCGGGCGCCGTCCATCTCCTGCGCGGCGCGGCGACGACCGGGCTGAGCGGAGCCGGCAGCCAGCTGTGGAGCCAGGCGTCGACCGGCGTGGCCGACGACGCGGAGGCGGGCGACGCCTTCGGCGCCGCCCTCGCGTTCGGTCGGCTCGACGGCGACGGCCGGGCCGAGCTGGCCGTGGGCGTCCCCGGTGAAGACGCCGGGGCCGTGCGCGACGCCGGCGCGGTCCACGTCCTGCCGGGCGCGACGGCCGGCGTGACGGCGACCGCGAGCCGGCTGCTGACCCAGGACACGACGAGCGTCGCCGACACGGCGGAGCCCTACGACCGCTTCGGCACCACGCTCGCCGCCGGCGCGCTCGACGGCGCGGCGGGCGACGACCTCGTCGTCGGCGTCCCCGAGGAGGACCTCGGCGCCCTGCGCGACGCCGGCGCGGTCCACGTCCTGTCCGGCGGGCTGGCCGCCGGCTCCTCGCTGCTGACGCAGGACACCGCCGACGTGGCCGAGGCGGCCGAGGCGGGCGACCGGTTCGGCGCCGCGCTGGCGGCCGCCGACCTGGGCGGCACCGCCGCCGCCGAGCTGGTGGTCGGCGCGCCGTTCGAGGATCTGGGAGCGGTCGCCGACGCCGGCGCCGTCCACGTGCTGCCCGGCGGGACGGCGGCGGGCTCGTCGCTGTGGACCCAGGACTCCACCGGCGTGGCCGAGACGGCCGAGGCCGGTGATCGCTTCGGCGCGGCGCTGACCGCGGGGGACTACGGCGGCACGGCGCACGGCGACCTCGCGGTCGCGGTGCCCGGCGAGAGCGTCGGGACCGTGCGCGGCGCGGGGGCGGTCAACGTCCTCGCCGGCGCGGCGGGCGGCGTCACCGCCGGCGCGGGCGCGCTGTGGTCGCAGGCGTCGGCCGGGGTGCCGGACGCGCCGGAGGCCGGCGACGGTTTCGGGGCCGGGCTCGGGCGCTAGGGGCGCGCGCGGCCGCCCGCGCGCGCCTTGTCGAGCTTCTCCAGCGCCCGCTTGGCCACCTTGACGCGCGTGCCCCGCAGGTCGTGGGGATCCTCGGGGTCGCGCGTGCGCCGGCGGGGCGGCAGCGGCGCCGCGGCCAAGCGCTCGAGCACGGGACGGGCGCGCTCGGACTTCATGTCCGACAGCGCGTAGAGCGCCGGCATCCCCATCTCGGGGTCGTCGAGCATCTCGAGCGCCAGGTCGACCGCCTCGGGGCGCTTGCAGTACGCCAGCGCCCAGAACAGGTAGTCGCGGTACCGGCCGTGGACGGGATCGCGGATGAGCTCGGCCAGCGCTCCGAGGTGCTCGTCGCGGGCCAGCGTGGAAAGCGCCCTGGCGACCGATTCCTTGACGTCACCGTCGGGGAGCCCGGCGAAGAGCTCCAGCAGCGGGCCGGTGGCGCGCTTGCGGGCGCGCGTGTCGGCGAGCGCCTCGGCGATCAGCCCCTTCACGAGGGGGCTCTCCGCGCGCCCGAGCCAGGGCAGCAGGACCGCCTCGGCGCGCCGCAGGTCGGCGGCCGGACCGAACGTGCGGGCGGCGAGCTCGTGGAGGTCGCCGACCGCCAGCCCCGCGGCGCGGAGCTCGTCGACGACCCGCCCGGCCTCGCGCTCGAACGCCGCCTCGGCCGCCAGCTCCTCCGGGGTGGCCGCCAGCCGCTCGAGCAGCGCCCAGTCGTACTCGCCGCGCCAGTGCTCGGCGATGCGCGGGTCGGAGGCGCGCGGATCGGCGGCGCCGGCGAGCCGCTTCATCTCGCGGACCTCGCCGGGGGCCGGCGCCACGCGCCCGACACCTTCGTGGTGCGCGTAGACTGGCCCGTCACTGGCCCGCACCCACAGCGCCACGCGGGCGTACAGCGCGGCCTCGGGCGCTGCGCCCTGCCGCGCCGCGAGCCGCGCCCGGGCGACGCAGCAGCGCCACTGCTCGTCGCCGTCGATCAACCCTTCCGCGAACCGCGCGGTCAGCAGCCCGGCGGCCTCGTCAAGGTCGGCGCCGTCGCCGACCTCCACCAGCAGCGCGGCCAGCTTCATCTCCGTGTCGTGCGAGATCACGCCGTCGGCCTGTTCTGCCGCGCGTGCCGCGCGGTGATGCACGAGCGCCTGCTGCGGGCGCCCGGCGCGCTCGTGGTGCTCGGCGAGCGCGGCGTGGGCGCCCGCGACGTCGAAGGCGTCGCCGGCCTGCTCCTCGAGGACACGGTGCAACAGCGCCACGCCGGCCTTCTGGCGGCCCGGCACGCGGCTGTGCAGCAGCATCGTCGCCTTGATCCGCATCACCTCGCCGCGCTCCTCCGGCTTCTCGCGAGCGAGGCCGCGCTCGAACGCGGCGCGGGCGGGCGGATCCCAGCGGCTCGTGCGGTACCAGTCGTCGCGGCCCATGAACGGTGACGATTGTCGCGCGAATCGCCACCGCGAGTGCGCCGCAACGGTGAAGGAACTGCAACGGCGCGTGCACGCCGCCGGAGCCGCCCGTAGCGTCTCGGAGGTGCCTCGCCTCCCCGCCCTGATCGCCCTCCTGCTCGCCATCGCCGCCGGCGCGGCGGTGGGCTCGGGCGCCGTCCCGGGCGGCGGCGGCGGCGGCGAGGGCGGCGAGCGATCGAGCGGGCGCGTCGCGCGCGTGGTCGACGGCGACACGATCCACGTCGTCGTCGGCGGGCGCGACGAGACGGTCCGCTACATCGGCGTCGACACGCCGGAGACGAAGGAGCCGGGCTCGCCGGTCGAGTGCTTCGGGCACGCCGCGTCGCGGGAGAACGAGCGCCTGGTGGCGGGCGAGCGGGTCCGCCTCGTGCGCGACGCCGAGGCGCGCGACCGCTACGGCCGCCTGCTCGCCTACGTCTACCGGGTGCGCGACGGCCGCTTCGTCAACGCCGAGCTCGTGCGCCGTGGCTTCGCCGAGCCGCTGACCATCCCGCCCAACGTGCGCTTCGCGGAGCGGTTCGCGCGGCTGGCGCGCAAGGCCAGCGCGCAGGGGCGCGGCCTGTGGGCCCGGTGCGAGCGCTGACCGCCCGGCGCCTGCCTGGCGCGTCCGCGGGGTAGGACGCCGCGCGTGGCCAGCTCCCCGCCGCTCTGGCGCCGCGCCTTCGACGCGATCGAGCGTCCCCTCGGCGACGCGCTGGCCTCCGGCGGGCGCAGCGAGACGTTCGCCGACGCGGTCTCGCTCGGGCTGCACCTGCGCCGGCGCGTGGAGCGCGAGGTCGAGCGGCGGACCCGCCGCGCGCTGCACATGGTCAACCTGCCGGCGGCCAGCGACGTCCGCGGGCTCACGAAGCAGGTGACCGAGCTGCAGCGCCAGGTGCGCGCGCTCTCCCACGAGCTGGAGGAGGCCCGCGCGGGCCGGGACGGCTGATGGCGGTCCACCTCCCCATCGCGCCGGACGAGATCCGCGCCCGGGTCGACCGCGACGTGCGGCGGGCGGTGCGCCGCGGGCGCAACGGCCTGCGCTACGCCGCTGGGACGAGCCGGCCGGCGGTCGGCTGCACGCCCAAGGACGTCATCTGGAAGCGCGACAAGGCCGAGCTGTGGCGCTACCGCTCCGACCGGCGCGCCTACGCGCCCCCGGTCGTGGTCGTCCACAGCCTGGTCAGCCGCAGCTACGTCCTCGACCTGCACCCCAACAACAGCGCGGTCAAGCAGCTCCTCGCCCAGGGCCTCGACATGATGCTGCTCGACTGGGGCGTCGCCGACGCGGTCGAGGCCTGCAACGGCCTGGAGACCTACGCCGACGACTACATCCCGCGGGCGATCGAGGCGGCGCGCGAGGCGGCCGGGACCGAGGACGTGACGGTCCTCGGCTACTGCTTCGGCGGCGTGCTCAGCCTGCTGAGCTGCGCGCGGCACCCCGAGATGCCGGTGCGCAACCTGATCGCCATGGCCACGCCGGTCGACTTCGACGGCATGCAGGCGATGACCGGCTTCGTCCGCCGCGGCCGCCTCGGCCCCGGCGAGATGCTCGACGAGACCGGCAACGTCCCGCCCGAGGCGGTCGAGAACGCCTTCCGGCTCCTGCGTCCGACGGCCGAGGCCTCGCAGTACGCGACGCTGTGGCAGAACCTGTGGAACGACGAGTTCGTCGACGGCTACCAGGCGATGGCCCAGTGGACGCGCGACCATGTGCCGTTCCCCGGCGTCGCCTTCGGCCAGACCGCGCAGGGGCTCGTGCGCGAGAACGGGCTGCTCACCGGCACGCTGCGCCTCGCCGGCGAGCCCGTCGACCTCGGCCGCATCACCGTCCCGTTCCTCAACGTCATGGCCGAGCACGACACGATCGTCCCGGTCGCCGCCGCGCGCCCGGCCACCGGGCTCGTCGGGTCCGCGGAAGCCGACCAGCTCTGCCTGAAAGCCGGCCACGTCGGCCTGGTGGCGAGCCGCACGGCGGCCAAGGTCACGCTGCCCCGCATCGCCGAGTGGATCAAGCAGCACTCCGACCGCACCGAGCCCGAGCCTTCCGAGGAGTGACGCCGATGGACGTGCGCGACCCCCGCCCCGGCGACCTGGAGGCCCTCCTCGCGTTCTTCGCGAGCGTGCCCGAGCACGAGCGGACCTTCTTCAAGGAGGACGTGACCGACCGCGACGCCGTCGCCGCGACGCTGACCGCCGAGCGCGGCCGCCGCGCGCTGGCCGACCCCGGCGACGGCTCGGTGGCCGGCTACGTCGCGGTCATGCCGCTGGGCGGCTGGTCGGACCACGTCGGCGAGGTCCGGCTCGTGGTGGCGCCCGGGCACCGCGGCGCGGGGGTCGGCCGCGCGCTGGCCCGGCGGGCGCTGCTCGACGCGCTGCAGTGCGGCCTGCGCAAGCTGGTCGTCGAGGTCGTCGCCGAGCAGGAGGGCGCCGTGGGGATGTTCCAGGCCCTCGGCTTCCGCGCCGAGGGGCTCCTGCGCGACCACGTCCGCGACCACGACGGTACGCTGCGCGACCTCGTGATCCTCGCCCACCCCGTCGCCGAGCAGTGGGAGGCGATGGCCACCATCGGCATCGGAGCGGAGCTGTAGATGACCCTTCCCCCGCAGATCGAGCTCGTCCGGGTCGGCCCGGACATCGAGCTGGCCTACGAGACCTTCGGCGACCGCGACGACCCGCCGGTCCTGCTCGTGATGGGGCTCGCCACGCAGATGCTCGGCTGGCCCGACGACTTCTGCGAGCAGCTCGCCGGGCGGGGCTTCTTCGTCGTGCGCTTCGACAACCGGGACATCGGCCTCTCGACCCACCTGCACGACGCGCCGCCCGCCGACATCCAGGCCGTGGCCGCCGGCGACACGCGGACCGCCGCCTACACGCTGAGGGAGATGGCGGACGACGCGGCCGGCCTGCTCGACGCCCTCGATCTCGGCGCGGTCCACGTCGTCGGCGCCTCGATGGGCGGGATGATCGCCCAGACGATCGCCATCGAGCACCCCGACCGCGTGCTCAGCCTCACCTCGATCATGTCGACCACCGGCGACCGGGCGGTCGGCGCGCCGAGCGAGGCGGCGATCGGCGTGCTGCTGGCGCCCCCGGCGCGCACCCGCGAGGAGGCGATCGAGCGGGCCATCGCGGGCATCCGGGTGATCGGCTCGCCGGGCTTCGACCGCAACGAGGACGAGATCGCCGACCGGGCGGGGCGCGCCTACGACCGCGCGCACGACCCGGCCGGCGTCGGCCGCCAGTTCGCGGCGATCCTCGCCTCGCCCGACCGCACGCCGCGGCTCGGCGAGCTCCGTGTCCCCACGGTCGTCGTGCACGGGACCGACGACGCCCTCGTCAACGTCGACGGCGGCAAGGCGACCGCGGCGGCCATCCCGGACGCCGAGCTGGTGCTGATCGACGGGATGGGCCACGACCTCCCCCGCGGCGCCTGGCCGCAGCTCTTCGAGGCGATCGCCGGCGCCGTCCGGCGCGCCGCTCAGTAGCCCTCGGCCACGACGTTGACCAGCGGCTCGCCGGCGCGCAGCCGCAGCAGCTGCTCGCGCAGCAGCGCGGAGGCGCGCTCGTGGCGGCCGAGCGTGTCGCCGGCGACGTGCGGCGTGACGAGGACGCCGGGCGCGCTCCACAGCGGGTGGCCGTCGGGCAGCGGCTCGGGGTCGGTGACGTCCAGCGCGGCGCGGACGCGGCCGGCGTGCAGCGCCTCGAGCAGGTCGTCGGTCACGACGTGGCGCCCGCGGCCGGGATTGACGAGCAGGGCGCCCGGCTTCATGCGGGCGAGGAACGCCGCGTCGACGAGGCGCTCGGTCTGCGGCGTCAGCGGAAGGCCGATCACCACGACGTCCGCCTCCGGGAGGAGCGCCGGCACCGCGTCGAGGCCCTCGACGCCGTCACGGGGCCGGCGGGCGACGCGGTTGAACCGCATGCCGAACGGCGCCAGCCGCGCCTCGACGGCCGCGCCGATCGCCCCGTGACCGAGCAGCAGGACGGTGCGCCCGGCCATGTCGGGCGTGTCGGCGGGCGCCCAGCGCTGCTCGCGCTGTGCGTCACGGAAGGCCGCCAGGCCGCGCTCCATCGCCAGGATGGCCCCGACGACCCAGTCGGCCACCGAGGCGCTGTGGACCTCGTTGGCGCTGCACAGCGTGACGCCGGGCGGGATGGCGTCGAGGATCCACTCGACGCCCGCCCAGGTCGACTGCACCACCCGCAGCCGCGGCATCGCGGCCATCGCCGCGCGCAGACGGTCGAGCGGCCAGTCCGGCGGCATCAGGACCTCGACCGCGCCAGCTCTGGTCAGGTCCTCCCGCGCGGCCTCGACGCGGACGTCGGGCGCGAGATCGGCGAGCGCGGCGGCCGCGTCCGCGTCGGGCACCCACACCACCGTCATCTCGTCCGGCCCGACTTCGCTGGCGCTCGTCGTCTGGCGACGTTACTGGGCTTCGATGGGCGGGAACTCACCCGCCACGCGCGCGCGCCGCCGGTCGCGGACCTCGCGCTGGCCGCCGCCCGTGGAGCCCGGCTCGCGGCGCTCCTTCTTGCGGCGATCGACGATCACCGTGACGTTCGGGTCGTCCTCGTAGTAGGCGGCGAGCTTGTCGTAGAGCTCGCCCGCGAGGGCCTCCGGTACGACGCAGAAGATCATCGGGGCCGACTCTACCCCAGCCTGCGCTGAGGGCAACCGACCATCCGTCCAGTCCCGATCAGCGCTGCTCGGCGGGCGCGGCGGCCAGGACGAGCGCCCCGCGCTCGTCGGCGGCGGCGTTGACCCGCTGGTGCTCCTCGGCCGTCAGCTCGGCCAGCTCGGCGCCGTGGCCGGCGCGCAGGACCCCGCCCGCCTCGTCGGAGAGGTCGACCTCGAACCGGTACCACGACAGCTCCCACATCACGGTGATGCCGACCACGCTGGGGCGATCGGCCAGCGGGCGCACCGAGACCGCGGGCGGGCCGAGGGAGCGGGCAACCCCGCCGACCGTCCGGACGTGCTCGGAGCCGTTGAAGACCTCCAGGGCGCGGGTCATCTTCAGCTCGGCGTTGGTCGGCACGGCGCGCACGTGGCGCGGCTCGCGGGGCGGCTCGTACTCGGTCGCGCGCGGCTCCTCGGGCGGCGCCTCGCGCTCACGCTCGCGCACGACGGCGCGACGCCGGCGCGGCGGCTTGGGCGGCTCGGGCTCGGACGCCACGACGGGGTGGCCGTCGGCCGCGAGCTCGGCGGCGAGGGCGGGATCGAGCTCGGCGGGGTCGACGGGCGGCGCGGCGCGGGCGGCGGCGGCGCGGTCGCGGCGCTGGCGCAGCCGCCCGATCAGCGAGCGGGCGCGCTCGTTGCCGGCGGCGCCGACGCCCAGCGAGTCGCCGCCGGTCTCGCGGATCCAGCCCTCGTGGGCGGCGCGCGCCGTGCACAGCTCGCACACCTGGCGGCGCTGGCCGCCGGCCAGGAAGGGCACCGCGACCTCGCCGCGCAGCAGCGTGCGGCCGCACACGTCGCAGGCGACGTCGGCCTGGTTCGTCCGGATGTCGCGGAAGGTCGCCACCGGGGGCGAGACTAGCAACGGGGAACCGCCCCCAAGCGCTGCAAAACGGTCGAACGCGCGGCTGCAAGGCCGCGTGCACCGGACGGCGCCGCGCGCGGGGCGCGGCGCCGCTTGCCGTGCCTCTAGGCCCGGACCGCCTCGGCCTCGGAGGCCTGCCCGGCGACCACCTTCTGGGCGAGGTGCGCCGGCACCTCCTCGTAGCGCTCGAAGACCATCGTGAACTCGCCCTGGCCGCCGGTGATCGAGCGCAGGTCGGGCGCGTAGGAGAGCATCTCGGCCATCGGCACCTCGGCCGTGACCTCGGTCATGCCGCCGACCACGTCGGTCCCCAGCGGCCGGCCCCGGCGCGAGGAGAGATCGCCCATCACGTCGCCCACCGAGGCCTCGGGCACCGAGCAGGTGACCCGCATGATCGGCTCCAGCAGGACCGGCTGCGCCTTCTCCAGCGCCTCGCGCATGGCGATCGAGCCCGCCAGCTTGAAGGCCATCTCCGACGAGTCGACCGTGTGGTAGGAGCCGTCGAACACGGTCACGCGCACGCCCTTGACCGGATAGCCGGCGATCGCGCCCTGCTCCATCGCCTCGCGGACGCCCTTCTCGACCGCCGGGATGAACGAGCCGGGGATGACGCCGCCCTTGATCCGGTCGACGAACTCGAAGTCCGCGCCCTCGGGGTGCGGCTCGATCTCGATGTGGCAGTCGCCGAACTGCCCGCGCCCGCCCGACTGCTTCTTGTGGCGCCCGTGGGCCTTGGCGGCGCCGCGGATCGTCTCCTGGTAGGGCACCTTCGGCGGCTTGAGGTCGACCTCGGCGCCGAACCGCGAGCGCAGCCGGTCGACGATGACCTCGACGTGGACCTGCGAGAGCCCGGCGACGATCTGCTCGCCGGTCTGCGGGTCGCGGTGCAGGTCGATCGTCGGGTCCTCCTCCTGCAGGCGCCGCAGCGCCGTGAAGACCTTGTCCTCGTCGCCCTTGGCCTTCGGCTCGATGTGGAAGGCCATGACGGGCGCCGGCAGCGCGATCGTCGGCATGTCGATCGGCTGGTCGCGGTCGGCCAGCCAGTCGCCCGAGCGGGTCTCCTTCAGCTTGGCCACCGCGCCGATGTCGCCCGGGCCGAACGCGTCGGCCTGCTTGAGCTCCTTGCCCTGCGGCACGAGCAGCTGGCCGATGCGCTCCTTGGTGTGCGAGCGGGTGTTGAGCACCTGGCTGTCGTGGTGGAGGACGCCCTGGTAGACGCGGAAGAGGTTGATGCGACCGGCGAAGGGATCGGCGCGGGTCTTGAAGACGTAGGCGAAGGTCTCCTTGGCCTCGTCGGGCTCGAGCACCATCGTCTCGGCGTCGAGCGGCCCGTGCTGGACGGGCGACGGCAGGTCGTCGACGAACGCGTCGAGCAGGCGGTCGGTGCCGAGGTGCGATGTGGCCACGCCGCACGTGACCGGGAAGATGTGCCCGTGGTCGGTCCCGTCCTCCAGGGCCTGGACGATCTCGTCATGGGAGATCTCCTCGCCCTCGAGGTAGCGCTCCATCAGCGCCTCGGAGTTCTCGGCGACCTCGTCCATCAGCTTCTCGCGGTACTCCTGGGCGAGCTCGACCAGGTCGTCGGGGATCGGGATCTCCGCGCAGTTGTCCTTGCCGGAGCCGTCGTACGCGTAGGCCTTCATGTCGACGAGGTCGATCAGGCCGCGGACCTCGTGCTCGGCCCCGATCGGGATCTCCGTGGCGACGACGTGCGGCCCGAAGGCGTCCTTGAGCTGGGTGAGGGTGCGGAAGAAGTCCGCGCGCTCGCGGTCGAGCATGTTCACGTAGATCAGGCGCGCCACGCCGAGCTCCTGCGCCCGCGTCCACAGGCGGGCGGTGGTCACCTCGACACCCATCACCGCGTTGACCACGAACACCGCCGACTCGCAGACCCGCAGCGCCCCGAGCGCGTCGGCCACGAACGAGGGCTCGCCGGGCGTGTCGATCAGGTTGACCTTGACGTCGCGCCACTGGAAGGAGGCCAGCGACGCGGAGATCGACATCCCGCGCGCCTTCTCGTCCTCGTCGGAGTCCGACACCGTGGTGCCGTCGGCGACCGTGCCCAGCCGCGTCGTCGCCCCGGCCTCGAACAGCAGCGCCTCGTGCAGCGACGTCTTCCCGCTTCCCCGGTGGCCCACCAGGGCCACGTTGCGGATCCTGTCGGCGGCTGCGTGCGGCATGCCAGGCCTCTCCCTTCGCTCGGGTGCCCGCGTCCCTTCGGCGCGGATCGATGGAGCGGAGGCTAACCGAGTCCGGTCAGCCGGGTTGCAGGGCCTCGTAGGCCCCGATCGCCAGCGCCGCAGCGAGGGTCGGGCGGGCGGGCCGCGGAAGCTCCGCGAGCGCCCGCACGAAGGCCTCGGGATCGTCGGAGGCGACCGCGATCTCGCGCGCCCACACCGGCTCGCCGAGACCGGCGATCCGCACCGGCTCGCGCAGCACGACGCGGACGTCGACGCGGCGGCGAGCGGGCAGCAGCGCGACGCCGTCCTCCACGTGCAGCCCTCGCTCGCCTGCGACGCGCCGGCGGTCGGGCTCGGCGCGCTCGACCAGCGCCAGCGGGATCCGAGCGCGATGCAGGGCGCCGTTGCGGATCGTCAGCGCTCCGCCGCGCACGGCGTGGGGCCACGCGCGCCGGCCGAGCCCGATGGCGAGCAGCCACGCCATCGCGTACAGGTGCAGCGCGGCGTTGGCGACCTGGGCGAGCACCCACCCGGACGGCAGGAGGAGGTGGACCACCGTCCCCTCGGCCAGCAACGGGAGCGCGAACGCGAGCGCCATCGCCAGGTCGTCCGTGCCGCGGTGGTAGCGCATCCCGGGCGTCGCCCGGCGGGCCGCACCGCCCAGAAGGCGCGGGACGGTCAGCCAGACGTCGACCTCCGTCCGCGTGAACGCCCGCAACCTGGGATGCATCAGCAGGTCGCGCACCGCCTCCCCGCGCTCGTCGGGCAGCCGCCACGCCCACCAGGCGACGAGCGCGAACAGCGCGACGCGCAGGGCGATCAGCGCGACCGCATCCTGAACGCCGAAGCGCCAGGCGACGAACGCCGCGGTCGGCCCGGTGACCACGAACGACCACCGCCGCACCCGCCCGACGCGCGGTCGCGTCAGGAAGCCGAGGAGGCGGTCGGGCAGCCTGGTCAATCGCGCAGGTTGTCGCCTTGCAGGCGGCTCTTGAGGCGCAGGACGGCCTTCGTGTGCAGCTGCGAGACGCGCGACTCGGTGACGCCGAGGACCTCGCCGATCTCGCGCAGCGTCAGGTTCTCGTAGTAGTAGAGCGCGATCACGAGCTTCTCGCGCTCGGGCAGCGCGGAGATGGCGTCGGCGAGGCGGTCCTTGAGCTCCGAGGCGTCCAGCAGCTGCTGGGGATCGGGCGCGTCGGGGTCGTGCAGCGTGTCGAGCAGCGACACCTGGTCGCCCGAGGAGTCCGACACCGACCACAGCTCGTCGAGCGCCACCACCGTCGAGTTGGAGATGCGCATCAGCCACTCCTGGAACTCGTCGACCGTGAGGTTGAGCTCTGAGGCCATCTCCTCGTCGGTCGGCGTCCGGTGCAGCTTGTGCTCGAGCTTGCCGTGGGCGCGCTCGATCTCCCGCGCGCGGGCGCGGACCGAGCGCGGCACCCAGTCGAGCGCGCGCAGCTCGTCGATGATCGCGCCCTTGATCCTCGTGATGGCGTAGGTCTCGAACTTGATCTCGCGGTCCAGGTCGAAGCGCTCGATCGCGTTGATCAGTCCGATCAGGCCGTAGGAGATGAGGTCGGCTTCCTCGACATGGGCCGGCAGGCCGCTCGACATGCGGCCCGCGACGTACTTGACGAGGGGCGAGTAGGCGACGACGAGCTGCTCACGGGCGCTCGTGGAGTTCGACGTCTTGTACCGGCGCCACAGGTCCTTCAGCTCGATTGCCTTGACGTTCGTCTCCAGGGCCCTGCTCCTCAGAAGGTCACGCCCGCGGATGGCTCCGCGCGTACGCCGATCGCAACCGCGCTGACTCTACCCGAGTGTAGATCTGGGTGGTCGAGATCGATGCGTGGCCGAGCAGCTCCTGGATCGCGCGGAGGTCCGCGCCGCCCTCCAGGAGGTGCGTCGCGAAGGAGTGGCGCAGGGCGTGCGGGTGGACCGCGCCCTGCGCCGCGGCGTGGCGCGCCCACACCCGCAGGCGGCGGCGGACGTCGGAGGTCGAGAGCCGCCGGCCGGACTTCGAGAGGAACAGCGCCGGGTCCGGCGTCGCGGACTCCAGTGTCCCGCGAGCGCGCTCCAGGTAGCGGGAGATGGCCCGCAGCGCGGGCTCGCCGGCCGGCACGAAGCGCGTCTTGGCGCCCTTGCCCTCGACGCGGACCTGCTCGGCGTCGAACTCGACCGACGTGACGTCGAGGTTGACCAGCTCCTCCGCGCGCAGCCCGCAGGCGTAGGCGAGCTCGAACAGCGCGCGGTCGCGCAGCTCCAGCGGCGTCGTCGCGGGGATGCGGTCCAGCAGCGCGGCGACCTCCTCGGGCTTGAGCACGTCGGGCAGCCGCTGCGGCTTCTTCGGCGTGGCCATGAGGTCGGCCGGGTTGGCGCGCAGCTCGCCGTGCTCGACGAGCGACCGGAAGAACGCGCGCAGCGACGCGAGCTTGCGCGCCAGCGTGGCGGGCGCGGCGCCGCGCTCGGAGAGGACCGCCGCGTAGCGGCGCAGGATGGGATAGCCGATCTGCACCGGCCCGAGGCCGAGCCCGCCCGCCCAGGCGGCGAACTCGCCCAGGTCGGCGCCGTAGGCGGCGCGGGTGCGCTCGGCGGCCCCGCGGCGGCGCAGGTCGGCGTCGAAACGGGTCAGGGCGGCGGCCCAGGCATCGGTAGCCTCAGTGGGCATGGCGCAATTCTTCATCGACACCGCCACGGGTCAGGTCGCCACCCACAAGCAGCTCGTGGCGGCCAAGATCTCCGAGCCCGGCGACGTCCCGCCGCGTCCGTGGCTGCGGATCCAGGGCACGAGCGACGCGATCACCATGTGGTACGCCGTGATGCGCAAGCAGACGAAGGGCGTGTACATCGGTGCGCTCTGCCTTCGCCACACCGACCACCATGCCCTCCTGCTGCAACAGGGCTGGCAGGAGGTCGATGTGAGCGAGCTCAGAGCCTTCGCGGCCTAGGCGATGTAGATCGGCGAGCCGACCGGCACCCGCGGGTACAGGTCCTCGACGTCCGGGACGTGCATCCGGATGCACCCGTGGGACGCGTTGGAGCCGATCGACGCGTCGTCGGACGTCCCGTGGACCCCGACCCCGTCGTAGACGCCGAGCCAGCGGGCCTTGATCGGGTTGTTGGGCGCGCCGCCGGGGATCACCTGGCCGGCCAGCGAGCCCGCCCACGCGGAGTTCGGGACGTGCCAGGCCGGGTTGACCGCCTTGTTCTGGATCGTGTAGCGGCCGGGCGGCGTCTCGAGGCCGGCCTGCCCGACGGCGATCGGGTAGCTCTTGACCATCTTGAGGTCCTTGTAGAGCGTGAGCCGGAAGGCGCTCCGGTTGACGATCAGGATCGCCGGGTACTTCTCGGCGACCTCGGCGGTCGTCACCTCGGGCTTGACCGTCTTGGTCGCGACCCGCACGGTCTTCGAGCCGGTCGTGGCCAGCAGCTTCTCGTCGACGTCCTGGCGCAGCCGCGTCTGCACGACCTCGATGCCGTCGTGCGACGGCGTCCTGGAGACGCCGCTGCCGTCGATCGAGACGTCGGCGTCGCGCGCCGGGCGGTCCACGGCGCCGGCCACGCGCCGGACGAGGCGCCGGATCGCGCTCTTGTCGTAGGTGATGTCCACCGGGACGTCGGCGTCGACGCCGTCGCCGGTCAGCCCGCGGATCGTCCGGGTGAAGAGGTTGCCCCGGCGCGACTTGGCCAGCGCGCGGTCGACCGAGCCGTCGAGGTCGATCCCGACCCGGGCCTGGCGCGCCGTCAGGTGGAAGCGGTGGTCGCGCCAGCGGACGGTGACCGGGCGCTTGAGCGGCTCGAGCAGCTCGGCCTGGATCTTGTCGCGCGCCTCGCCGGAGTTCAGGCCGCCGACGTCGACGCCGGAGATCGTGACGCCGTCGGCGATCTTGGAGGAGCGGCTGGAGTCGTAGGCGTAGACCGCCCCGGCTCCGACGAGGAGGAGGACGATGAACGCGGTGACGAGGGCGAAGGAACGTGTACGCATAATTCGGAAGGAGAATGTAGGAGGTCGCCGACGGCGGCGCCAGCCCCCGGGTCCGGATGCAATCAGCCCTGCATACGCTCCCCGGCGGCTTCCGGCTCACCCGACCCGCCCCGGCGGACGCTGGGGCTCCAGCGCAGGAACTCCTCCACCTCGCGCTCGTAGCGGTACGGCTCGTCGGTGGCGCCGCGGACCGCGGCCAGCCGCAGGTGCTCGGCCTGCTTGGCCACCGCTTCGCGCGTCGTGTAGCGCAGCTGGTAGCCCGTCGCCTTGAGCTTGCGGTTGTCGACGCCCCGCCCGTAGCGCAGCTGCTGGAGCATCTCGTCGGGCACCCGCAGGCCCAGCCGGCGCAGCGGCGCGAGCGCCAGGCCGGTCCCCCACGGCGGCAGGATCGGCGCCAGGGGCTTGCCGAGCAGCGCCGCCACCTCGGAGAGCACCAGCACGCCGTCGCCGGCGGCGTTGTAGATCCCGTCGAGGTCGTGGCGCACCGCGTGGTGCAGCGCGCCGACGATGTCGTCCTCGTGGACGAACTGGTAGCGCGGGTCGAAGCCGAGGATCGACGGGATGACCGGCAGCGCGAAGAGCTGCGTGTGCGAGGTGCGCAGGCCCGAGCCCAGGCCGTTGACGAAGCGCAGGATCGAGACCGTGGTCTCCTTGTTGTGGTCGGCGAACGCGCGGACCGACTTCTCGGCCTCGATGATGTCGCGCTCGATCCGCGTCTGGGCCGGGTGCGGGCGCTGCATCTTCTCGGTGAAGAAGGCCGGATCGTCCTGCTCGGACCCGTAGTAGTGGGCGCTCGACTTGAAGACGACCTTGCGGACCTTGGAGCCCTCGCCCGAGCACGCGGCGAGGATGTTCATCGTCCCGATGACGTTGTTCTCGTGCATCCGCCGCGGGCTGGCGGCGATCGAGTTGACGATCATCCGCGTGTCCACGACCGTGTCGATCTCCGCCGCGCAGACGATCCGGCGCAGCAGCGCGTGCTGGGCGCCCACGCGGACGTACTCCGTGCGCTCGAGCTCGCGGGTCGGCTCGTCGGCGTCGACCCCGATGATCGTCTCGACCGTCGGGTCCTTCTCCAGCTCCTGCGCGAGCCGCCCGCCCCAGTAGGACGACAGCCCGGTGATGAGGATCCGTCGCGATTGCATGGTTACAGCCACACCGAAGTCCGCTGGGCGAGCATGTCGTAGAGCTCCTCCTGGATGACCGCGCGGACCTCTTCGGCGACCGTCTGCACGAGGCCCTTGTCCTCCCACGGCTCGTCGCCCCACTGGTCGGTGGGGATCGGCTCCAGGAAGCGGATGTGGAACTTGGCCGGCAGGTACCCGATCATCCCGAACAGGCCGAGGTGCGGGAAGGTCGGCGTGATCGGGAAGTACAGGAGCTTGGTGATCCGCTGCATGAGGCCGAACTGCGCGAACGCCGGCATCGCCTCCTCGGCGCCCACCACGGCGACCGGGACGATCGGGACCTGCGCGCGCATCGCCGCCTCGACGAAGCCGCCGCGGCCGAAGCGCCGCAGCCGGTAACGGTCCTTGTAGAGCTTCTCGGTGCCCTTGCGGCCCTCCGGGAAGACCAGCACGAGCTGGTTCTCGTCGAAGAGCAGCCGGTGGACGTTGGCGGGGTGCGCCGGCACGCCGCCGATCTTGGCCACCAGCATGCTGAAGCCGGGATAGCCCTTGAAGAAGTGCTCCACCGTCAGATGCAGCGGGCGCGGGCGGGCGTGCTCCTCCTTGATCGCCTTGGTGATCATCGCCGCGTCGGGCGGCAGCGCGCCCGAGTGGTTGGAGACCAGCAGCGCGCCGCCGATGGACGGGACGTTCTCGATCCCCTCCACCTCGCAGCGGAACCACAGGTGGTAGAGGAAGTCGTAGACCGTGCGGTCCATGAAGCCCTCGACGCGCTCGGAGCGCCCCCAGTCGGTGACCTGGCGGTCGGGCTCCAGCGCCGGCAGGAGCGACCGCATGTCCGACGCCGTCGGGGCGGACGGGGCCGGGAGCTGCTTGGGACCGCCGTCGTCGCTCAAGCCGCGGCCTTCCTGCGGTCCTCGTCGAGCAGCGGCGTCAGCGCCGCCGCCAGCGCCGGCCAGTCCGGCGCGCAGACGACGTCCTCGTCCTCGCAGACGTCGCGGTTCCACGGGTGCGCGATCGTCGCGACCGCGATGCCGGCGTCGATCGCGCGCAGGAGGTTGTCCGGCGAGTCGTCGATCAGCAGGTCGATGCCGATCTCCCGGCAGCGCGCGATCTTGTCCGAGGAGCAGTAGAGCTCGTCGTAGGGCAGCTCGATCCGCTGCAGCCAGCGCTCGGTGGCGGCGTGGGCGTCGGCCGCGCGGTGGGACGTGATGTGGATGAAGTGGCCGGCCTGGTGCCAGGCGCGGACCGCCTCGACAGCGCCCGGGTAGGGCTCGGCGCGCAGGACGGAGGCCTCGCAGTGGGTCTCGGCCACGCAGGCCTTGACCTGCTCGGGCCGCAGGAGCGGGATGCCCCAGGTCAGCTGCTGATCGTAGGGCAGCGTGACCCCGAAGCGCCGCTTCGCGGCGGCGGCCAGCTGGTCCCAGTAGTGGTGAAGGGTGGAGTCGATGTCGATGGCGATGCGCATGGTGATCCTCGTTGTGGATCACACCGTACCCCGCGGAGGGGCGGCGCTAGCCAGGCCCGTGGCCGAGGTAGGTCAGCGCGGGGATCCAGCCGCCGCGCGGCAGCCGGATCTCCACGTCGTCGGCCCAGTCCGGGAGGTCGATGACGACGGACCGGGCGCGGCCCGGGCGGCCCGGCGCCTCGCCGGTCGCGCGCTCTCCTTGCAGCGTCGTGGCCTCGACCACCGTGTGTGTCTCGCCGTCGACCACGCGCACGGCGAGCCGGCGGGTCGGCTCGGGCAGCTCCACGTGCAGGACGCCCTCGGGGGCGGGCACGAACACCACCTCGTCGAGGTTGCGGCTGATGGCGTGGGACCCCGGCCCGGCGTTCCCGACCCACGGGCGATGGAACGGGCCGCGGCGCACCGGCAGGTCCGGGCGCAGGATGAGGTCGATCCACTGGCGGGAGAACGGCGGGTCGAGGTCAGGGCGCAGCCGCGCCATCAGGCGCGCGAGGGGCAGCTCGCCCGGATCGATCTCGCGGTGCGGGAGCACGTCGGGGCCCCAGTTGGAGGCGACGACGTAGCCGTCGATCCGCCCGCCCCAGGCCAGCTCGAACTCGTGGAAGCTGCCGCCGCGGCCGAAGCGCTCCAGGGCGAGCAGGGCGTCCTGGTCCGCCTCCGCAGGGAGGTCCGGGTCGCGCGCTCGCAGCACGTTCTCGCGCAGCGCCGGCCGCGTGCCGCGCGCCATCAGGTAGTCGAGCGAGAGCGGCTCGGGCAGCTGGTTGATGAACGGCATCCACGTCGAGTGGTGGTCCCAGGCGACGAGCCGGTTGGGCAGCTCGATGACCACGATCACCCCGTTCGGGCGCGCGACCTCGCGGGCCGCGGCCAGCACCTCGATGCGCTCGCGCACCGTCAGGTGCTCGATCACCGCGTAGAGCATCACGATGTCGACTTGACCGGCGTAGCCCTTGAAGACGTCGATGATCTCCTCGGGCGGGTGGGCGTGGAACTCGGAGTTCTCCTGGCCGGCCTCGCGCGCCATGCGGCGGGCGATGTCGACCGACGGCTGATGGATGTCCAGACCGATGTGGCGCTCGACCCGCGGGGCGAACGCGCGGCTGACCGACCCCGGCCCGCACCCGTACTCGAGCATCGTCGCACCGGCCAGCGGCATCGCCTGCTCGATCCACGGGCACCACACGCGCTCCGTGTAGTACGTGCGGTCGTCGACGCCGGGCGGCGGGGGGTCGACGGCCGCGGTCACGGGCGGGGACGCCAGAGCGCGTGCTTGGCCGCGCGCAGCGGCGCCGTGACCTGCCAGCTCGGGGAGCCGGTCAGCTCGGCGACGACCTGCTCGGCGCGCTCGCGGCGCGCGCGTTCGTCCGCGAGCTCGGCCCGCAGTCGTTCCAGCTCGCGCGCGGCGATCCGCGGGGGCAGCGCGGCGGAGCGCAGGCCTTCGATGGCGCGGGCCAGGGGCAGGTACGGCGGCGCGGGGGCCGGCCACTCCCCCGGCTGGGCGTCCGCGTCGAGGACGATCAGGCCGAGCCCGCCCTCCAGGCGCTCGTGGCCGCGGCCTTCCTCGACGACCCGCGGCGCGACGTACTCGAGGTCGACGTAGCGGACGCGGGGCCACTGGCGGAACGGGAGCGCCTCCAGCGCGGCGCGGGCGTCGGCGGCGCCCGTCCCGGCCAGCAGGAGCGTGGCGGCGGCGATCTGCGGCTCGTCGAGCAGCGCCTGCAGCGTGGCGGCGTCGCCGGCGGCCAGGACGATCAGGAGCGTCTTCTCCTGCGCCGCGCGGGCGACGAGGTCGGGTCCGTCCTGCTCGGCGGCGTCCAGGCGCTCGGTCAGCGCGGGAGGCAGCCCCGCGCCGGCGAGGACGGTCGCCTCCGGGTGCGCCGCGACGGCCCCGAGGATCGCCGCGTGCTCCGCGGGCGCGTAGGGAAGGCCGGACATCGCGGGCGCCAGACTAGCTCGCAGGGACGCGGGGTACGGACCCCTCGACATGGCTTCCGTGCGCAAGCAGCTGTCGGCGACGATGCACAACGCGCTCCTGCGCCCGGGCGCCGACGAGACCTACGCCGACGGCGACGACGCCTCCTGGCTGGGCGTCGACTGGCCGTCGCTGACGCACCACGCCCGGATCCTCGGCCGCGAGATGGCGTACGTCGACACGGGCGGCGACGAGCGGCCCGCGATCGTCTTCATCCACGGGCTCGGTGGGATCTGGCAGAACTGGCTGCTCAACATCCCGCCGTTCATGGAGTCCCACCGGGTCGTGGCCATGGACCTCCCCGGCTTCGGCCAGTCCGAGATGCCCGCCGAGCGGATCTCGATCCAGGGCTACGCCCGCGCCGTCGACGCGCTCTGCGACCACCTCGGGATCGAGCGGACGGTGGTCGTCGGCAACTCGATGGGCGGCTTCATCGGCGCCGAGCTGGCGCTGTCGTTCGCCACGCGCGTCGAGAAGCTCGTGCTCGTCTCGGCCGCCGGCCTGTCGATCGAGTACCAGCGCCGCGAGCCGCTGCTGAGCATCGCCCGGCTGATGGCGGCCAACGCCCAGTTCTTCACGTCCCGCCGCGACGTCATCCTGCGCCGCCCGCGGCTGCGCCGTGCGGCCATGCAGGGCGTCGTCCGCTACCCGGAGAAGCTCTCCGCGCCGCTGGCCTGGGAGCAGCTCGCCGGCCAGGGCAAGCCGGGCTTCGTCGACGCGCTGGACGCGCTGATGAGCTACTCGTTCCGCGAGCGGCTGAAGGACATCGGGATGCCGGTCCTGATCGTGTGGGGCGAGAACGACCTGCTCGTGCCCGTGGCGGACGCCCGCCGCTTCGAGGAGCTGATCGGCGACAACGCGCGCAAGGAGGTCTTCGCCGACACCGGCCACGTCCCGATGCTCGAGCGTCCGTCGCGGTTCAACGAGCTGCTGAGCGAGTTCCTGGCGGGCTCGGCGGCGCCCGAGGCGGGCGTCACCGGCGTGACCTCGTAGCTCCTCCCTCCGTGGCTGACCGAACGACGTCGGTTGAGGAGTGGGAGTCTGCGCGCCATCGCGCCCCTCCCGGGGCGGCTCGGCGCCGCCGTCGAACTGCGTCGGGTGAGGAAGTGAGGGATCGGACGCCCTCAAGTCTCCTCTCGTGCTCCGCGGCGGCGCGGAAGGAGAGTTCGGGGGGCTATGGCGCCTTCGATCCTCCTTCGGTGTTCGGCCGCGGCGCGGAAGGAGACTTGTGGGCGCCAGCCGTCGCGCCGCCCGATCCGTGTCTCCCTCACCCGACGCAGTTCGCCCGCGCCGCCACGCCCCAAACCCGCTACCGCGTGATCGCACCCTCGGCGGCGCTCGACACGAGCTTCGCGTACTTGCCCAGCACCCCGGTCAGGGCGGTGTTGTCGGGCCCGACGTAGTTCGCCACGCGCACGGCAATCGTCTCGTCGTCGAGCTCGACGTCCAGGCGCCGGGAGTCGACGTCGATCGTGATCAGGTCGCCGTCCGCGA
>DASVQH010000354.1:0-37207 GCA_036389195.1 Solirubrobacteraceae bacterium | reverse complement strand
CGGCCCTCGCGGCCCTCGGCGAGCGGCGCGCCGAGTACGACCTGACCGAGGCGCCCCGCGTGCTCGTCGAGGCGCTCGGCGAGTCCGCGGACGACCTCGCCGGCGCCCTCGAGCACATCCGGGCGATCGAGCCCCGGCTGGCCACGATGGTCGAGCCGACGCTCGGCGTGACCATGGTCCCCACGATCATCAGCGCGTCGGAGAAGATCAACGTCATCCCGGCCCGCGCGGAGCTGCGCGTCGACTGCCGCGTGCCGCCGGAGATGGGCGGCGAGGCGGCGATGGTCCGCATCCGCGAGGTGCTGGGCGACGCCGCCGACGGGCTGGAGGTCGAGTTCGTCGAGCAGACCGTCGGCAACCGCTCGCCGGTCGCGTCGCCGCTGATGGACGCGATCGCCGCCTGGCTCGGCGAGCACGACGCCGCCGCCGAGACGGTCCCCACCGTCCTGCCGGCCTTCACCGACTCGCGCTGGTGGCGCCACGCGTTCCCCGACTGCGTCGCCTACGGCTTCTTCCCGCACCGCCACACGCCGCTGTACGAGACCTGGCCGCTGATCCACTCGGCCGACGAGCGCATCGACGTGCGGGACCTCGGCTTCGCCACGCAGTTCTTCTTCGACCTCCCCGGAAGGATGCTCACATGAGCGAGACCGCTGCGAAGTTGCGCCTCGGCGGCATGGCCCTGCGCAACGGACTGCTCGTCCACGGGCCGACCCACTGGGCCGCCGCGGTCCGCACCGACGCCGGCGAGATCAAGGCGGCGTCCGGGCGCAAGCCGCGGATCGGCGGCGTCGACAACGTCCCCGGCGTGCGGGGCGTTGTCCGGCTCGGCGAGGCGATGGCGGTCATCCCGCTGGTCAAGCGCGGGCTGCCGGAGGCGCGCCTGCCGTTCCAGGACGCCTCGGTGCTCGGCGTGGCCGCGGGCGCGTCGCTGGCCGGCGGGCTGCTGCGCCGGCGCTCGCGCGGGCTGGCCGGCGAGGCGGCCGCGGGGCTGATCGGCGTGCTGCCCGCGCTGTTCGCTCTGCGCGGCGGCGAGCTGGCCGCCTACCACGGGGTCGAGCACAAGGCCATCGCCGCGTACGAGCAGGACGCGGACGACGCGCGCGATCCCGCCAAGGAGCACGAGCGCTGCGGCTCGCACCTGGTCGCGCCGCTGCTGGCCTCCAACGTGGCCGGCACGCTGCTCGTGAAGCGGCTGCTGGAGAAGCCCGGCCCCGTGGCCGGCGGCGCCGTCGCGCTCGCCTCGACCGCGGCTGCCGTGGAGGTCTTCGCCTGGTGCGAGCGCAACGCCGACTCGGCGCTGGCGCGCGCCATCCGCACGCCCGGCTTCGAGCTGCAGCGGGCGATCGGCACCCGTGAGCCCGACGAGCGCCAGCTCGAAGTGGGTCGCGCAGCGCTGGAGGAGATCCTGCGCGCCGAGGGCGTCGCCGCGCACGCATAGGGTCTCGACCCGGTTGTGCGGCGCCCGGGCCAGGCGTATACCTGGGCGTCCATGATCGTCTTGCTGCAGTCCACCGCCGTCGCCCCGCCAGGCAAGGTCCCCGAGGGCCCCGCCTGGTACGAGTGGGACTCCATCTCGTCCTGGCTCATCACCTGGGCGCCGATCATCTTCATGGGGCTGATCGTCTTCATCCTCTGGCGGACGTTCAAGATGATGCCGAAGACCCGGCCGACGGAGATCAAGCCGACGTCGGGCGACTCGACCGGCTGGCGGGACGTCGCCGGCGCCGACGAGGCGAAGGCCGAGCTCGCCGAGGTCATCGAGTTCCTGCGCGACCCGGAGCGCTTCCGCAAGCTGGGCGCCACGGTTCCCAAGGGCATCCTGCTCCACGGCCCGCCCGGGACCGGCAAGACGCTGCTGGCCAAGGCGGTCGCCGCCGAATCCGGCGCGCACTTCTTCTCGCAGTCGGCCGCCGCGTTCGTCGAGATGTTCGCCGGCCTGGGCTCCGCCCGCATCCGCCGGCTGTTCGCCGAGGCCCGCAAGCACGAGCCGGCGATCATCTTCATCGACGAGCTCGACGCGGTCGGCGGCGCGCGCGGCCACGGCCACGACAACGACCAGGAGCAGACGATCAACCAGCTCCTCGTCGAGATGGACGGGTTCTCCTCGCGCGGCAACGTCGTGGTGATCGCGGCCTCCAACCTGCTGGAGAAGCTCGACCCGGCGCTGCTGCGCCCGGGCCGCTTCGACCGGCAGATCTTCGTCTCGCCGCCCGACGTCGGCGGCCGCGAGGAGATCCTCCAGGTGCACACCACCGGCAAGCCGCTCGGGCCGTCGGTCGACCTGCCGATGGTGGCCCGCCAGACCGCCGGGCTCACCGGCGCGGACCTCGCCAACATCTGCAACGAGGCCGCCATCTTCGCCGCCCGCGCGCACCGCGAGGTCATCTCGCAGGCCGACTTCGACGCCGCGCTGGAGCGCGTCGTGGCCGGCATGCAGTCGCGCCGGACGCTGAGCGCCCACGAGCGGCGGGTCGTCGCCTACCACGAGGCCGGCCACGCGCTCTGCGGCGAGCTGCTGCCGGGCGTCGACCGCCCGCACAAGATCTCGATCGTCCCGCGCGGCAGCGCGCTGGGCTACGTCATGCACCTCCCGGACGAGGACCGCTACCTCAAGACGCGCGACGAGCTGATCGACCGGATGACCGTGCTGCTGGGCGGCCGGGCGGCCGAGCAGATCGTGTTCGGCTCGATCACCACCGGCGCCTCCGACGACCTCATGCGCGTCGCGGACATCTCTCGCTCGATGGTCCACGAGTGGGGCATGGCGGCGTCGCTGAGCGCGCTGCAGGTGTCGGCCGAAGGCGGCGCGGTCTCCGACCGCACGCGCCAGATGCGCGACGAGGAGCAGCAGCATCTCGCCGACGAGGCGATGCGCGCCGCGGTGCGCCTGATCACCGACCACCGGGACAAGCTCGAGGGGATCGCCGGCGCGCTGCTGCGCAGCGAGACGCTCGGCCGCGAGGAGATCGAGCGGATCATGGCCGGCGTGCCGCGCATCGCCCCGCGCGACCGCGGCGGCGCCGGCGGCCTGCGCGTGGTGGCCGCGCGGGCTACCCCGTCACAAGGCTGAACGCGCCGGGCTCGACGGTCAGCGGGCCGGCCGGGAGCAGCTCGCCGTCGACGTTGAGCTCGGCGCCGTCGGCGAGCCCGAGGTCGATCGCCCGGCCCTCACCGTCGAGCACGCCGCCCTGGCCGGCGATGCTGCCCAGCCGCAGCCCGACGGCGCGCCAGGGCAGCAGCAGCCGCGAGCCGCCGGGGATCACCGTGACGTGCAGGACCCCGTCGTCGGGCTCGGCCTCGTCGACGGACGAGCCGCCGCCGAAGTGGCCGGAGATCGACACGATGACCTGCCAGGCGTCGCCCTCGTAGAGCGTGCGACCGTCGACCTGCACGGCGCAGTGCACCGGCGGCTCGGTCAGGCCGGCGCGCAGGGCGCCGACCGCGTAGGCCACCGGCCCGAGCAGGCCCTTGAGCGCCTCCGCGTGACGCGCCGCCGCGGGCGCCAGCCCGGTGGAGGCGACGTTGACGAACGGCTGGCCGGCCACGCGGCCGAGCTCGTGCCGGACCAGGCGCCGGCCGTTCGCCGCCAGCTCGGCGGCGGCGTCGAGGTGGGTGGGCAGCCCGTGCGCGCGGGCGAAGTCGTTGGCGGTCCCGGCGGCGACCACCGCCAGCGGCACGCCGAGCTCGCCGGCCAGCTCGGCGGCGCAGCCGATCGAGCCGTCGCCACCCGCCACCACCACGCGGTCGTAGCCGCCCCCGGCGGCCTGGCGGCGGTCCTCGAGCGTGAAGGTGTCCACGGTGGCGCCGTGGGCGCGCAGGAGCGTCTCGAGGTCTGAGGGATGCAGCCCGGCACCCGAGCGGTCGTTGGCGATGAGGGCGAGGCGCATGGGGGTCAGGGGCTAGACTGCCCGGCCGTGTTCGGACGTATAGATCATGTCGGCGTGGCCGTCGCGGACCTCGACGAGGCTCTCGACCTCTACACCACCGTCTATGGCCTGACGCTCGCGCACCGGGAGACCGTACGCGAGCAGGGCGTCGAGGCGGCGCTGCTCGACGTCGGCGAGAACCACGTCGAGCTGCTCGCGCCGCTCGGCGACGACACGCCCGTCGGCAAGTTCCTGGCCAAGCGCGGGCCGGGCATGCACCACGTCGCCTACCAGACGACCGACATCGAGGCCACGCTCCGGATGCTCAAGCACGCCGGGCTGCGGCTGATCGACGAGACGCCCCGCACGGGCATCCGCCAGTCGCGCGTCGCCTTCCTGCACCCGTCGGCCTCCGGCGGCGTGCTCACCGAGATCGTGCAACCCGCGGAGGTCCACTGAAATGAAGCCCCGTCGCTCCTCCGTCGGCTTCAAGGGCGGGCAGGTCCTCTCCCTCCGGCTCGCCCAGGAGGCCCTCGACGGCCTGCGCGGCGCGCTCCAGCAGGGCGAGGAGCGCTGGCTCGAGGTCGACGCCGCCGACGGCGCCGTGCTGATCCACCTCGAGCAGGTCGTCTACCTGCGCACCGAGTCCGACGAGCAGCGCGTCGGGTTCTGAACGCCCCGCGCTCCCATTCGCTGCGGGTCGCGGCCAACGCCGTCGACCTCGCGCTCTACACGCGCATCCGCTCGTTCGCCCGCACGCCGGCGACGGTCACCGCGGTGCGGCGCTACTCGGCGCTGGGTGAGCACGGCGCGGTGTGGATCGCCGGCGGCGCGCTGGCCTCGGTGCTCGACCGCCCGCGTCGTCGCGCCCGCTGGCGCCGCGCCGCGGGGGTGGTCGCCGGGTCGTACCTGACGTCGACGACGATCAAGCTGCTGATCGGGCGCCAGCGCCCGGTGGTCGAGAACCTGCCGCACCTGATGGAGACGCCGACCGGCCTCTCGTTCCCGTCCTCGCACGCCACGTCCTCGTTCGCCGCCGCCCGCGCCTACTCGCGCCTGCTGCCGCCCGGGCCGCTCTACGCCGCGGCCGTCGCGATGGCCCTGTCCCGGCTCTATCTCGGCGTCCACTATCCGTCCGACATCGCGGCCGGCGCCGCCTTGGGCACGGTCCTGGGGAGCTTCGGGCGATGATGAAGGTCGGGCTGGTGGGGATGCCCAACGCGGGCAAGTCCTCGCTGTTCAACGCGTTGAGCCAGGCGGGTGCCGAGGCGGCGAACTACCCGTTCACGACGATCGAGCCGAACGTGGCGGTCGTGCCCGTGCGCGACGAGCGCCTGGACGAGGTCGCCGCGGTCGTGCGCTCCTCGAACATCGTCTGGGACACGATCGAGTTCCACGACATCGCGGGGCTCGTGGCCGGCGCCCACCAGGGCGAGGGGCTGGGCAACAAGTTCCTGGCCAACATCCGCGAGTGCGACGCGCTGCTGCACGTCGTGCGCGCGCACCACGACGAGAACGTCATCCACCCCGAGGGGCGCGTCGACCCGGTGGCCGACATGGAGACGATCGAGACCGAGCTGATCTACGCGGATCTCGAGCAGGCCGAGCGCCGGCATGCGCGGGTCGTGCGCGACGCGCGCGGCGGCGACAAGGCGGCGGTCGCCGAGGAGGCGTGGCTGCGCGACGTGATCGCCGCGCTGCAGGCGGGGCGGCCGGTGCGCACCGTGCCGGTTCCTGGCGGGGCGCCGGACGCGTTGCGGAACTTGACGCCGTTGACCGGCAAGCCGATCCTGGTCGTCGCCAACGTCGACGAGGGCTCCGACGAGGTCCCGGCCGAGGTCGCCGCCCACGCCGCCGCCCAGGGCGCCGGCGTCGTCGCCGTGTCCTCGCGCATCGAGGCCGAGCTCTCGGAGCTCGACGACGAGGAGGCCGCGGTGATGCGGGAGGAGCTGGGCGCCGCGGAGTCGGGCTTGCAGACCGTCGTGCGCGGCGCCTTCGGGCTGCTCGACCTGATCGCCTTCTTCACCGCGGGCGAGGCCAAGCCGGCGCAGTGCTGGCACCTGCGGCGCGGGCTGAGCGCCTGGCACGCCGCCGGGGCGATCCACTCGGACATCCAGCGCGGATTCGTGCGCGCCGAGGTGATCGGGTGGGAGGCGCTCGTGGGGGCCGGGGGCTACGCGGGCGCGCGCGACGCCGGCACGCTGCGGCTGGAGGGGCGCGACTACGTGATGGCCGACGGCGACGTCATCACCGTGAAGTTCACGCCGTAGAGGTTCGTCGTCGTGAGCTCTTCGTCGCCGTTCGTGCCCGATGACTTCGATCCGCCGCTGGAGCTGGCGCTGCCCGAGTTCCGGTTGGTGCCTCTAGGTCCGCAGCACAACGAGTCCGACCACGCGGCGTGGATGGCGAGCATCCCGCACATTCAGGCGACGCCTGGCCTCGAGTCCTGGGGTTGGCCGCCGGCCGAGGGCATGACGCTCGAGGCGAACCGGGCTGATCTGGAGCGGCACGCGCGAGATTTCGTCGAGCGCGTCGGATTCACCTACACGGTGCTCCGGCCGGGGACCTCGGAGGTCATCGGCTGCCTGTACATCTACCCGGTGAAGGAGGGCCGCGGCGACGGCGGCGGCGACGCGCAGGTCCGCTCCTGGGTGCGCGCCGACGTGGCCGAGCTGGACGGTCCGCTCTACGCCGCGGTGTCGCGCTGGCTCGCCGAGCGCTGGCCTTTCGAGCGCCCGATCTACGCCGAGCGACCCGGCGCGGGCGGCTGATCCGGGCGCGGGCGCGTGTCGTAGCCGGGGGATGCCTCGGCTCGTCACCGTCGCCCGCGGCGGCCTGATCGCGTTCGTCGGCCTCGTCGCGCTCGAGCACGCGCTCCGTCCCCGGTTCTCGCCCGCAGACCACTTCATCAGCGAGTACGCGCACGGGTCGACGGCGCCGGTCCAGGTCATCGCGTTCCTGGCGTGGGCGGTGGCGACGGGGGCGTGTGCCGCCCTCGCCGCGCGGGCTTCGCGCCGCCGTCCGGTGGCCCGGGCGTTCGCCGCCGTCGCGCTCGGCGCTGCGACCGTTGGGCTGCTCGTGGCGGCGACGTTCGCGACGCAGACCGTCGGCGGGGAGCTTCCTTCGGGAGTCGTGCGCACAACGGGCGGGCGCCTGCACGACCTCGGCACCCTGGCCATCCTCGCCGGGCTGCTGGTCGCCGCGGTGGCGTCGCTGCGGCTCGTGCCGGATCGGCGCTACCGGCTCGTGGTGCTTGCGTTGGCGGTGGTCCTTGTGGCGATCGTCCCCATCATGGTCGCGGCCGGGCTCGACGCGCCCGGCGTCGGCCAGCGCGGATTCATCCTCGTCGGGTGCGCCTGGCAGTGGGCGTTCGCCGGCGCCATGATGGGTCGCGGGTCGGTCGGCGCCGGGTAGTCGCCCGGAATGGGAAGCGAACGCCGGGCGCCGGGCCGAGCACGCGGCCGAGCGAGCCATCGGGAACGTCCTCTCGCTTGCCCTGCTCGTCGCCGTGGTCGTCCAGCTCGTCCGCGGCGAGGACGCGTCGCCCTATGCGCAGCTGCTGCTCGTCGCCGGGGTCGTGTGGGTGGTGACACTGGCGGTCGTCTGGCGACGGGAGCGCTGAGCCCCGGGAGACACAGGGCCACGCGCATCCGCACTCGCGGGTCCGAGCGCGGTCACTTCTGCTTCACGCGAAAGCGCAAGTCGTCGGCGGACTGGGACGGCAGTTGCACCGTAACCGTGCTTGACTTCGATCGGTGACAATCTTTATCAGCTGGTCCGGATCAAAGAGCCGCGCCGTTGCCGAGGCGCTCCGGGTCAGGTGGACCCTTTTGTTTCCTCCGAGGACATCTATGCGGGCAGCCGCTGGCAAACCGAGATTGCACGTCGACTCGACGAGTCCAGCTTCGGAATCGTCTGCGTTACACGCGCGAACCAATCGTCAACCTGGCTCAACTTCGAGGCTGGAGCGCTGGCAAAGTCGGTTGATACCAGCCGAGTAGTTCCGCTCGCCGTAGATTTGAAGCCGTCCGACGTTCAGGTGCCGCTCGGCCAGTTCCAAGCTCAACCAGCCACACGCGATGGTCTAATCCGGATCGTTCGCTCCATCAACGCAGTGCTTGACGAGGCGCTACCTGGTCGACGGATCGAGAAGGCCCTGGAAGTGTGGCTACCTCAGATCGAGGAGGCACTCGCCGAGATCGAGAGTCGGTTCGCCTCCGAGGACCAGTCAGAGGGCCCGACCCGAACCGAACGCGAGTTGCTCGAGGAGACCCTCGACACCGTACGTAGCCTCGCCAGTCGGCAATCCGGCTCGGCAGGTCCGTTCGTGACCACGCGCCTGGCCGAGGACCACCCTCTCATTGAAGAGGTAGAACGCCTCGTCCAGCCGTACGACGAAGAAGCCAGGGTAATGAACCACACGAGTCTTCGTAAGGTGGGTATTCGGTCGGTACATCTTCCCGAAGACGTCAGGGCCGAGATTGGTCAACAAGCCGCGCTCTACGGTGCCGAGGTCCAGTACCTTCCGCGTCGGAATCGCGTGAGCGAGATCCTGAGGTCACGCCCCGGTGAGACCAACGACCCGCCGGAGGAAGCCGAGTGAGTGGAGGCTCGAAACCAGTTGGCTTAGCGGCTCGCGCATCGCTCGTTCTGCTACCTGGTAGGCGGCCCTGACCGGCAAGCTCTGAGCACCTGAACACGAACTGCTCTTCACACGCAGATCTGAGGCGCGCCGCTCCGCGGCTGCTGCTTTTGTGCGAAAGACGACAGCCCGCGATCGAACTGCGTGGGTGGAAGCGGTAGGTAGCTACGTCCAGAGCCGGCTACCTAGCAGGCGACGACGACGCCGCAGACTCGAGGCTGCTCACTCGAGACGACCGAATGAGGCCGCCGATCAGCCACTGACGAGTCGCTCACGAACACTGCCGGCGAGGACCTCGAACCCCACAGTGCCACGCTGAACGAGCCCCGGATTGACATACACTCGCACGCGTCCCGGACGTGCGGCGTAGCTCGACGACGGCCAGCCGCCGTGCAGTTCCTGAAGATCCGCAAGTGTGCCGCTGCCGTCCGGCGTGAGCACGTGCGCGTGCGCCAGTCGCGGCTCGCTTACGCGCGAGACACTGACAAAGAGCGAGCACGGCCTGAGTCCGATTTCGCTCTCCAGCTTTTCCATAGCCTCGCGCCGACACTGGGCGCCGGCGACGCCGGGCTGAGCGGCCGCGACCGCCTCGCTTGCCGAGTAGTTCAGCGCGTCTTGCCCGAGTACTAAGAGCTGTGTCGGCAACGCGCGCCTGCGGAAGGCCCTCTCAATGAGCATCGCGAGCGGCTGCCCGCTCGACGACGTGGCCGCTGCGGCGCTTGCGAGCTCGGCAACGGCCGCCTCGTCGGAGGCGTCGCCGAGACGCTCGGCGAGCGCTCGCGATCCCGACTCATCGAGGGTCGCGGCTAGCGTCGCGCAGACGCGCTCAATCAGGGCATTCAGCCCGCTCAGCGTGCGGTGCTCCATCACGACGTGATGAAGGTGCTGCGCGGACACGAGTGCGCTGTTGAGCGCATGCAAGATATCCAGACGCAGCGCGCCCCGGCGCGCGCGCGCATCGAACGCTGGGCGCCAGCCCAACTCGGTCTCCACCAGCACGAGTGCACTCGCCAGCCGGTCGATGTCGACTGCCTGACGGGTCCCGATGCCGTGAAGATTGCGAACCACGAGGTCGAGCTCCGCGGCGCCTCCGGGGCCAAGCGCGAGCTCTATGGCTGCCGCGTACTCGGGTGGCGCGGCCCCGAGATTGCCCGCCAGGACGGCGGGCAATATTTCGCTCGGCCGCGCTGAGACGAAGGTAGGCAGGAGCACGTCGAGGAGGTCAGCGAGCGACCCCCCCGGAAGCGTTCTACGGACGAGCGTGTCGCGCAGGCGCTCTAGGTCGGTTGAGCCGCGGGTAAGCAGCTCTAGTGGCCCGGTGAGAGGCGGGGCACTCAGGGTGGAGAGCAGCGCGCTCGCCCGCGACCAGCGGAGGGCCAGCGAGTCGAGCGGTGCAAACGAGCGCGACCGCGCCGCGACGCGGTTCAAATGACTGACGAACTGCGCGGCCCGAGCCATAGCGCCCAAGCCTTGATTGAAACGCGAGAACCCCGCCGTCGGGTAGACGAGGTAGCTGATACCCGACGCCCGACGGCTCCGCAAAAGCTGAACGCGGGGGTGATCCAGGAGCAGGCGGTCGCGATCGTCGATCGTCATCACACCGGAGATCGGATCGATGATGCGAGTGCCACCCGAGCCGGCCGCGCTGGCCAACGTCGGCGACTCAAGTTCGATGGTCAGCCCGGGCTCGCGCGGAACCTGCATCTCGCGCTCGGCAGACTCGGGCTCCCGCCCGTCCGCGTGATCATTGATCGGTGCGCGCGCCCGGCTTCGCCTCCTGCGCCCAGGCAGATGGCAGAAGTAGACGTGTAGGCGTCGGCGGCGCCTCGGCGCGTCCGGCGCCCCCACCACAAACGCGCGATCGGCGACATCCGATGTGTCGATAGCGTCGACTACCAATTCGTGCTCGCGCAGCGCCTTAGTCGCGCGCTCCACAATTTCTTCGATGTTCGAGCTCGCAACGAAGAAGATCAGCGCGATGTCCTCATCGCGCCAAGTGGTGTAGCCAAGCAGTTGGTCGAGCGCGGCGCACGCCTTGCTCGCGCCGTCCCAGATCTTGCACTCGGCGACGAGTATCGTGCGGGCACCGTCGCGCACGACGATGTCCGCGTGCCCGGACACGTTATGCGCCTCCCCTTCGGCCGGGAAGCTGCCGCCGCGGAGCACGGCCACGACGGTGTCGCGTAGGCCCCGCTCATCCATAGGGGCATACGACTTCGCCGCGCGCTCCATATCGATCAACGCGCCGCGGAGGGTCTTCAGAAGCTCCGTGGGGGTCTCAGCCGTGATGCCCGCACGCTATTGATGGATCGTGCGACCCGGGTCCTGTGTCGCCACCTTCCGCCAGCGAGTGCCAACGCGCCGCGGCCATCGGCAGTGCCCCAAGGCAACTGCCCATCGCGCGCCGCCGTCTGCCACGGCGAAGGCGCCCGTGACGGATCGGCGTCTGGCTTGAACGAGAAACCAGCCAGGGCGTTCGGTCTCGGTACATGCGCTGGCCCTCCGTTCCGGTGAACCGGGCCACCAACTGTCGCATCCCGCTCGCTCCCTGGGGGTAGGAGCACAGGCGCCGGGTCAGACCCCACCACCTCTGACTACGACGAGCGACACTCGGAGGCGCGTCCGTCAGTCGCTTCTGCTTTGCGCGATAAGCGACAGCAGCCACGCTGCGGCCGCCGCTCTTGCCTCGCGTGAAAGAAGCAGCGGCGCCGCCACCGTCCTGCAGTAGCGCGTTTCGCGCAGAGTGCGAGCGAGACAGCCGGTTTGGTTCACTGCCCGTCCTCGCCAGCAGCAGTGACCGCTTTGGCCTCTTCAGTGTCCTCGACAGCGGCAGGAGTGCGTGCGGCCAATCTGTCGCCCGGCTTGCGCGCTCACGCCCATTTGTTGCGGAGCAGGACCGAGCCGTTCAATCCGCGTCGCCCATGATGGTCTCAACGACGAAACCGCGTTCCTCGTTGGTTTCGAGGTTGACGTCGATCAGGGACTCGAAGAAAATGGTTGTCGCGCATTGCGCAGACCGCCGGCCTGCTTGAGCAGTCCCGTTAGCGAACCGAACGCGGGGCGCCGCGCTGCTGGCTCGACTGGAGCGTTCGGACAGCGCGCGTTCGCGTGGGTCGGGTGAGCGGCGTAGTGTCGACGGATGGAACAACCCCGCGCCATCGCCGTCGATGAGGTCGCTGCCGCCCGGCCTGAGTTCTGGTCGCAGGAGGAGATCGGCGAAGCCAACGGCAGTCTGTTCAGGGCGGCGAAGGGCATCGGCTCCACGGAGTGGCACGCGCACGAGGATCAGGATGAGGTCTTCCTCGTCACGCACGGCACGCTGGTCGTGGAGCTCCGGTCGGGTGACGTCGTCGTCAACAGCGGGGAATTGCTGGTCGTCCCCCGGGGCGTCGAGCATCGCCCGAGGGCGGACGAGGAGGTCCGCTTCTTGATCGTCGGGAAGACGGTCACGTCGAACGCGGCGGGTGGGAAGCCCGCATGGAGCGTGGCCGGCGGGAGGCCGAGCACCCCCGAGTCATAGGACGGCACTTCGGGCTGCCGAGCGCACCCTCGCCTGGGAGCGGCTCGCCCTGCAGAGCCTCGGCGCGCTTTGTGGAGTCGCCTTCGGTGTGGACGCAGCTAGCCTTCATGGGCGAGGTCGCGCGTCCGCCGGCCGGAGAAACCGTGCTCACGCGCCGCCGTCGTGCCTACTCGGGCCGCAGCCGCTTGCACGACCTGGAGGTCCACCATGGCTGGCAGAAAGAAGACGACGTTCGCGAAGCTGAACCGCGAGGCGAAGGTGCGCGAGAAGCGCCAGGCGAGCATCCTGCGCAAGGAGCAGCGCCAACGCGATCGCGACAACGGCATCAAGATCGAGCATCGGGTGGAGGACCTCAGTCACCTCGACGTGGCTTTCGCCGAGGGCGTCGAGCCCGACGCCGGCGTCGAGCGATAGAGCACGGTCGGCCACCGTCTCGCCTACTGACGATCCCGTCGAGCCGGATCCGGTCGTCGTACCGCTCGCCGCCGGCGTCCCTGCAGCGCTCGTCCTTCCTGAGGCGTTCGGCGTGGATCGCTTCGAGCGTGGCCGTGAGCCACTCGCGCATCGTCGAGCACACCGGCGACGTCTCCTCTCGGTAGCTGGCCGTGCGATGCGACCGTCAGGTCACGTTGAGCACGACCTTGCCGGTCACGGTCCGGTCGAGTAGCGCGCGGACCTGGGCGCCGGCGTCGTCCCAGTCGGCCTCGCGCTCGATGGAGCAGTCCAGTCGGCCCTCGCCGACGAGCTGGGCGAGGTCGGTGAGCAGCGCGGTCCCGCCTCCTGTCACGTGCTTGAGCTCCGGGAACACCAAGAGGCCCTGCACCTTGGCGCCGGGCGCACGGCCGAACAGGTCGCGGGTCGGGAAGCTCGTCTCGTCTGGGGTCGTGCTCGCGAAGGAGACGACGGTGCCCCGCGCAGCGACGTGGCGGATCGCCTCGCCGAGGACCCTGCCTCCCACGCCTTCGACGACGACGTCCCACTCGCCGTCGAGCTCCGTGACGACCTCGTGCGCTCCGAGGCGCGTCAGCACTTCACTCTGCGCTGGGTCGCGGACGAGCGCGGTGACGTGCGCACCCCCGAGCGCGGCGAGCTGGATGGCGAAGCGGCCGACCCCGCCGGTCGCGCCCGTCACCAGGACACGGCGCCCGATCGGGGTGCCGCCGATCTGGAGCGCGATCAGCGCCGTCATACCGGCGATGGGAAGCGTCGCCGCCTGGGCGAAGCTGACCGAATCCGGCAGCACCGCCAGCGTGTCGGTCGGCACGGCCACCAGTTGCGCCCACGCGCCGGGATTGACCATCCCGACGACTCGACTGCCGGCCGGAGGCCCGGAACCGTCGGCCGCGGCCTGCTCAACGACGCCGGCGAGATCCCAGCCCGTCACGCTGCCCGGGGGGAGGTCCATGAGGCGCACGCACTCCCCGCGATTGATCGAGACCGCGCGGACGGACACGAGCGCCTGGTCGGGCAAGGGAGCCGGATCCGGGACCTCCGTGAGGGCGATGCGCGGCTCGTCGGCGGTGGCGGTGAGGGCGATCATACGGCCCGATCTGCAGACGAAGCGGCGGAACGGAGGACACCAACAGCGCAGGAGCGAGATGTCATGCGGCGATTATCCGAGGCAGGCCGCCGCGCTGCCAGTGCTCGCCGAGCGGGTACACATGGTCGCTCATGGCTTTTGAGCCCACACGCCCCGGCGGCGGGGACGCCCACCATTAGCGCTCGTCCGTCAAGCGCCCGCGTCGCCGACGTGCTGCTCAGCGGCTGGAGCGCCAGGGGGCGCCCACGGATCATCCAGGCGGCCGCGAACGGAGGCTGGGAGCGGGCCCGCAGCGTCTCGATGCCCGCCGACGCCGGCCGGGTCCGCGCTCTTGTCCGAGACGCGGGTCCGGCGGACGCGGACGTGGCGGTCGAGTACGAGTGGCTCGGGCATCCGCTGGTGTTCGTCGGGGCTCGCCGGACGGCGGGGCCGGCCGGCGAGCCGGACGATCTCGAGGCGGCTGCCGTCCGGGTCGCGGAGCTCGACACGCCCGACCCGGCGCTCGCCCTTGCTGCGTTGGCCGGCGGGGACCCGGTGGACGTCGACCACGTCGAGCTGGGCGCGGCCAACGCGTGGCGGTCCGTCGGCCCGCTGCGCCTGTGGGATCGCGACGGCTCGCGTGCATCAGGAGCCGTCGCCGAGCGATTGAGCGATCACCCGACGCTGGCGCGATGCGTGAAGCCGGTCGCGCTCGAAGTCGGGTTCCGCGGTCCTCGCGAATGCTGGCTCGGAGTCGAGGTGTCCGAGCCGACGGCCGACGGGCACGTCGTCACAGCCGCCAAGGTCGAGAGTCTCCTCGAGCGCTTGCTCGCCCTCGGGCCGTGAGCGATCCGCTGCTCGAACGGGGACGCCGGGCGGATCGCGGCAGCGGCACTACCGCCTCACGCAACAGCAGCCGCGCTCGAGCTGTCCCCGGCACGTCACTTCGCATGGCAAGCGGACGTGAGTTGAAGATCGGCAAGTCCGCCGGTCGCGCAGCCGACGCGCCTAGCCGTCGAAGGTCAAGACTCTCGTCCTCGGTCGTGCGCATTCGGGCGGCACGAGGCGTGTGCGGCAGCGTCTCGCGAGGGGCAGTGGAACGACTTGATCTGCGTTGTGGAACGGCTCGCGGCGCGAATGTTGCGTGTCGACCGCTCAGACGAGGTGGTCGGACGAGCCGAGCGTACTGCGCCGCTATGGGGCGTCAGTGGTCAATCGTTCATGAAAAGCCTGCCCAGCCGCCGCGCTGACCGTGCGCTGGAGCGGTGCCGGACCGCGTTAACCTACGCACATGCCCCACCGGTCTGCCCCCGATCGTGACCGTGGAAAGGGTCGGGCCATAGGCAACCGGATCGGCGAGCGTGGTGAGGCGGCCTTCGTCTCCTGGGCCACCGACAACGGACTGCTGCCGACACGGCCCGCGCACGACTACGGACTCGACTACCTGCTGCAGGTCGACACTCAACCAGACGTCGTTGGTGTCAGCTCCATGGCCGGCGTGTGGCTCGGTGCTGCCGTTCGATCGTCAGGGGCCCGCCAGCCGAGATTCGGCCTCAGCCGCAACGACGCGCGGGCGTTGCTCGACTACTTCCTTGGCTGCATCGTCGTCCTTGTCAAGATCTCGACCGACAACAAGAAGCAGATCCGCTACCGGCTAATCGACGTAGAGTTCGCCGACGAGCTGGCGACGTTCCTCGACAGCGAACGCGACCGTGTTGCAGTCGCCTGGGAGAAGTGTTCGGACGAGTCTGCGCTGCGCCGCGACATCCGCTTGCTCTGCGACTCCAGCTTCGTCGCCCGCCGGCGACTCGCGGTTGCGGAGCTCAGGATCGGCCGCACGCTCCCCGGAGCCTCCGTCGAAGTCAGGCAACTGCCCAACCAGCAGCGCACGTACCTCACGGTGCCGCAGTTCTTCGGCATCTTCGAACAAGGCGACGACGAGGCACGCCGTGCGGTGCACGCGGCGACCTTCGGTGCGCCGCGGCTCCAGACCGCAAGGCTCCGGAATCTCAAGCTCAGCCGCGAGCTCAGCAACCAGTTCGACGCCCTCCCGTCACCGATCCAGCTGGCTGCCCCGATGTACGGCAGACGAGTGCAGATCGTCGTCTCCGGGCCACGCCGCACCAGATGTGGCTTCTGCAATGTGTCGAATGGGGCTCACAACGGCTACGTACACGACGCTGGCTTCGCGCTGACGTTCGGCCCCCGCAAACGGGTCAACGATCGATGGATCCACGAGACCGCGTGCTTCGTCGATGACGAGGCCGACATCGACCTCACCCAGCATCGGGATCTGCTGCGCTTCCTCGAGGCCTGTGCCGACGGCGACGCCCTGCGCATCAGCACGGCGCCGAAGGCGGCCTTCCCGGTCGTGGACATCTCCGGGCTGTCCCGCGTTGGCCACTACGCTGCCGCGCTCGGTGTTCTGGACGGCGTCGACGGGTGGCGTGCGTCGGCCACTCGGCTCCACGATGCCTTCGACGGCGAGTCGATGACGACGCTGGCGTGGCTGGCGGCCGCGATCGAGTCTCCGGACTTCGGAGGCGTGTCCTTCATGCGCTCCGACGTAAACCGGGACGCGCTTAGTAGTCGGCGGGCGCGGTGGCGTCTTCCGATCGTGGGCAACACCGCGCGGGCGTCGATTGTCGGATGGTTTGACACCGAGGGCGAGATCGCGTTCGACAACGACAAGATCGTCGGCATGACCGCCGAACGGGTCGACGGCGTCGAGCTCGAAGTGCACGACCGCGTCGCGAAAGAGACGGGTTTCCCGGAAGCGGTGTTCCAATCGGAGGTTGCCGTCATCGCGTTAACGCCCGAACGGGCGGCCCGGGCGCAGTCAGCGTTCGACGAACGATGGTGCGTCCAGTGGCGGTTCATCGACGAGTGATCGCATCAAACCTTGGAGCGCGTGCACGTATCGCGCTCCGCGGCCGATGCCGTTAGGGGAAGCCCGTCCGGCGCATGGTCGGCCGCGGGAAGCTACGCCCCGGCTTCCCCAGCGAACGCCTGCCCGCCGTACATTCGCCCGTCGTCGATGACAGCTTGACCGCTCGGCTCGCCCTCCAAGGCGCGGTGATCGAGTTCTTCGCGGGTTGGTGGTTCTACTCGACGATCTTCTTGACGTCGGCGGCTGCCAGTGGATGAACACACAGACGTTCAGACACGACCGTCGACTTGGTCCGACGCCCGAGCAGGCATGGTTTGGGATCCGGCTCGCAGGGCCGCTCCTGCTGCGGACAAGAACCAGGAGTGGCCTCCCCTCACCGCCCACTCCCGCTTCGCGCGAAAAGCAGCAGCGCCTCGATCCACGACCGGCACTGGGTATCGCTGCTCAGGTCCGGTCAAGCTGCGGCTGGAGTGATGACCGCAAGTCCTCTCGGACTCGGAGCTAGCTCCAGGACTGTCCGATCCGACTCGGTGAGCAATGGCAGCCCGTCAGGAGCGGCATGAAGCGCTCTCGCGAGACGGCCGAAGCTTGTCCGTACGCTGATGGTGCGCTTGCCGGCCATCGTGAGCGGCACCCTGCTTCCATCGATCTGCATCGCGCTGAGATCGTCGACAAGCCCCACCAGCTGTCTCTGCCTGTCTGCCAACGCGGAAAGCTCGCCCCGAAGGACCTGCTCGACATGAGGGAGGGAGCGATCCATGTTCGAGAACTCCGCGGCAATCTTCTCCAGCACTGTCACGCGCGCGCGAAGTGCGATGGCCTGGTAGGTCTGGGCGACGGATCGCTCGAATTCCTGGATCTGGTCGTCGCGCTTTCCCACGAGCGCTGCCATGAGCTCGGAGCCATTGACGCGGTCTGAACCCTCGTGCCTCGCTGTGGCCGTTAGCCAACCGTCAAGCCGCTCGAGGTGCTTGTTCGTCAAGGAAGCGAGGTCAGCGAACGCATGGGACGCGCTCGAAATGGCTGGCAGGTTCGCCTGATCGAGTAGGTATCCGGCGACCTTCCGCGCCTCCTGATCCGCAGTGGCCAGGACCGCTCGCTCCTGTGCGTCGAGGTGGTGCTGAACGCCGCGCACCGCGCCCTTAAGTGCGTCGAGTTTCCTGTGGATCTGGTGCTGAGCGAGCATCTCGCCCGCCACCGCGAGGGCTACCGCCGCGATCAACGGTCCGGCGGCGACCGCCGCACCCGCGCCAGGGACCGCAGGGATAAGGCGCGCATGCCCGGCGACCTTCGTCGATCCGGCGGCGCGCACCATCCCGCGGAACCCGCCACCGACCGCTGGAACGAGGTCGCGCGCGACGGATCCGGTCGGCAGAATCAGCCGGTAGAGACCGTCGGTCGAGGGGGCGCGACCGATCTGATTCACGGCTTGACCGATCGCCTTGGCGAATGCTCCGGAGGTCTGCGCGACCATCCCCGAGGGGGTGCTCACGATCGGCGCTGAAACGCGATGGATGACGAGCGCCTCTCGGTCCAGCAGCATCCGCAGCATCACCTCGGTGCTCATCTCTGTGTCCAGCGGAACGAGCGGAACGACGACGGCATCTTCTTCGGGCTCCACGGTTCCTCCAGATCAGGGTCTGCGAGGCATCTTGCCGAGGCCCCACATGAGCGTCATGCGCCTTTGCAGGCACGATCTTCTCCTATTCCCACCGTAGGCCGCGACCCCGCCAGTCCCTCTGCACACCCCGCGCGGGAACGAGGCCGGACTAAGGCTGCCGGTCATGAGGCTCGCGACCATCCACTTTGACGGCGGCGGGCTGAGCCCCGGCCCGTGACGGCCACCTGCACGGTCCAGCTCGGCGACGGCTCGGTCAAACTCTTGCTCGCGGTGAAGCAGATTGACCGCGCGCGGGAGACCAGGAATGAGGCGCTGCGGACCGTGCGTGCGCAGGCAGAAAAGATGTTGCTACAGACGACTGAGGACGCGGGTCAGGTCGCGCTAGCAATCTCGGGGTGGTCAGCCGCCGCATCCGCTGAGACTCGGGGCGGCGACGGCCTGAGGGGTGCATAGACCTCTCCTCGGGTTGCGCTTTCGCCTGGCTGCAAGCGCGTTCAAGCGAGCGCCAGTCGAGCGCGCTTCTGCCTCGTTGCGCGCTCGATCGCTCGGTGCGCGGGAGTGGCCCTTTCATCGAACAAGTGCTAGCGGGTGCTACGCCTGGCGTAGCAGTGGCTAGCGATCCTGCGGGAGACGTGTCGGCGGAGTCGCTAGCCGGGCGCGTGCATACGCCTGGACGCACGCTGGAGCGCCGGCCCCGAGGACCGGGAATCCGCACTGTCGCTTCGCGCGAGAAGCGACAACCCACGGAAGGTCATCGGTCGCTGAGTATCAGTCGACCCTGAAGTCCGCTGCCGCACCGCCGCCCGTGACGATGAGCCGACCGGTGCGGCTCTTGCGCCCGCCCGCGTCGGACAGGTAGTTCCACGTCACCCACGGCCGGCCGTCGCGGGCCCGGTAGACGTCCATCGCGCCGGGGCCGCGCTTGTTGCCCGGCAGCCGGTACTTGCGCATGTCGGGCGGCAGCGCGTTGTTCGGCGCGGCGTAGGCGAACCAGGCGACCCGGTCGTTCGGCATCTGCCGGCACGGTCCGTCGGCGAGCCGGGGCCCGCAGTGGGCGATCCCGGTCGCGTAGTAGTTCGTCTGCCAGCTGTTGCCGGAGTAGAACAGGTACCAGGAGCCGTTGTCAAGGAACGCGCTCGGGTTCTCGATGACCGTGACGCCTCCGTCGTGGTGGTGCGCCCAGGCGAGGCCGTCGCTGCGCATGATGACCCTGGGCCTGGAGCCGCGGTCGACGTCGCCGTTCCGGCGGAACCTCAGGCGCATGGCCGAGAGGGCGGACTCCGGCCCGTTCGCCCGCTGGCCGTCGCGCCAGGTCATCCAGACCGCGCGGCCGGCTCCCTGCGTGACGTCGGCGTCGAGCGCCCAGCGGTCGCCCTTCGTCGGGCAGACGAGCGGCTTGGGCTCGGCCACGTAGCCGGTGAACGGCTGCGTCGAGTGCGCGACGCCGACGCACTTGCGGCCGCCGGAGTTGGCTGCCGTCGCCGTGTAGAACAGGTAGTAGCGGCCGACGCCCTTCTTGACCTTGTAGAAGGCGCCCGGCGTCCAGATGTTCGAGCCGGGCTCGGCCCAGGCCCCGCCGCCGTTCGGCAGCGCGTCTCCGCTCACGGTCGACGTGCTGCCGACCTCGTTGCCGCTGCCGTGCCGGGCCCAGGGCACCTTCCAGCGGCCCGTGCTGGCGCCGAACGACCCGTACTGATCCGAGCCGTCGTGCAGCGCGACCGTGTCGGCGCCCGGGAACGGAAGGTCGTTCGCTTCGTCGTCGCCCTTTGGAGAGTCGGAGCGCGGGGTGGGTGGCGGTGGCGGCGGCGGGACGTCACCACCGCCCGGCGACGGCGGCGGCCCGTCGGCGTTGCACTCGGCCCTGCGGTCGTCGGCGCAGACCTTCAGCGACGCGGCGCGGTCGTCGAAGGAGATCGAGGACATCGCGTTGTCCTGCGGATCGGGCGGCGTGCAGAGGATCTTCGACGGGTCGCCCTGGTAGTTCGACCGGTTCCAGAACCGCACGCAGTGCCCCGGCTTGATCGCCACCGACGAGATGTCGTTGTTGACGTCGACGACCTGGCCGGTCGCGGCGTCGTCGAACGCCTTGAAGTCCGGCCGCCAGCCGTCGGCGACGACCGACGCGCCCTTGCAGTTCGTGCCGCGCCACAGCTGGACGAGCGCGCCCTCGCTGCGCGCGTGGGCGGCGCAGTAGCGGTTCGCCTGCGCCGCCTGCGGGATTGCGAGGCCCAGGCTCGACGCGACCGCGACAAGCACGCCGGCTCCCGCAATCCGCCCCCACACCGCGGATCCCCCGTGAGAGCGTTGCCGAGATGGGCGGATGCGGCGCACGGTGAGCTCCCTTTCGTCGGACGGGCGGGCGGTCGGAGCGACGGCTCGGCTCCAACCAGTGCACGCGACGGTACGGCCGGACGCCCCGCTTCGAAAGAGTCCGGAGGCCCAATCGGTCGCCGGGATCGGCCCAGGACCTCCGCGCCGTGTCAGGCAGAACCTCCGGTCTCGGAGCTTCGGGTCAGGCGGGATCCGGCTCGAGGACCAGCCGCACGGCGCCGGTCTCGAAGGTCGTGCTGTCGGTGAGCCGCAGGCGGACGAGGTGGCTGGGGTCGTCGAACAGCCGCCGGCCGGTGCCCGCGACGACGGGCGTGAGCGACAGCACGAGCACGTCGAGCAGCCCGTCGGCCAGCAGATCGCGAGCGAGGCGCCCGCAGCCGTAGGTCAGGAGCTGCTCGCGCTCGCGCAGGCCGGCGATGTCGTCGTAGCCGACGATCGTCGTGTGGTCCCACTCGTCGGCGGACTTCAGCGTCGCGGACACCACGTACTTCGGCATCGCGTTGAGCCGGTCGGCGATCGGGCCGGTCTGGTCGCGCCACGCCGCGGCCAGGCCCTGCCAGGTCTCGCGCGGGAGCAGCAGCGCGTCGGCCGCCAGCGCGAGATCGAGCGCTCCCTGCCGGCCGGCGTCGCTCATGTACGGCAGGAGCGCGTCGGCGGGCGGGGCGTCGATGACGCCGTCGAGGGTGGCGGTGGTCTGCGCGGTGATCGAGGGCATGCGCGTAGGACGGCCGGCGGCCGCGAAACTCATCGGAGCCCGGCAACGGCGCCCCGATCGTCCGCGAAGGCGCTCGTGGCAGCCAGCTGACACGTGCTCATGCCGTCAGCTCCAGGGGTGCGCGGCGGGCCGGCCGGCGGGTGATCCAGCCGCGCAGCTGCTCGTAGACGGCGGGGTGGTTGAGGAGGTCGAAGTGGTTGACGCCGGTCATCTCGTGGCCGTTGTCGACCTCGAACGGGATCCGCCGGCCTTTGCCGTTGCCGCGGCCGGACGCGCTGGGCATCCGTACGAGCAGGTCGCCGAGCAGCTGGCCGAGCGGCCCTTCGGAGAGCGTGGCGCCGATGAAGTAGTAGTTCGCGTCGGGGAGGAAGGGGACCTCGGTGCAGCGGTCGCGCAGGTACTCGTCGGGGTCGCAGTCGCTCCAGTCCTCTTCGGCGCACGACCCGAAGCGGAGATCCTTGATCCCGACGCTGCGCGCGTTGAGCACCTTGGCGAACGCGCGGGTCTCGGGCAGGCGGGCGAGCGCGTGGCTGAGCACGTTGACGCCCTTCTCGGCGTCGGCTCCGAGGTGCGGGGAGCCGAGGCAGAACACGTGGCGCACGGCGTCGGTCCAGCGGCGCCCGTCGCGCTCGGCGTAGTGACAGGCGCTGCGGGCGACGAGCCCGCCCATCGAGTGCCCGACGAGCACGATCTCCTCGACGGCGGTCGGCCAGGAATCCACGACCTCGTCGAGCATCGCGGCCAGCTGCCGGCCGTTGGCCGAGATGCGCAGGCCGGTGTTGTAGCGGACGTGCACGGGCGTGAAGCTGAGCTCGTCCTGCAGCCGCTCGCCGTAGGTGCGGCGCCCCGGCGTGCGCCCGCGCAGCGGGAAGATCCGCCAGCAGTCGTCGTCGCCCATCAGGCCGTGCACGAAGACGGCGATCCGCGAGGTGGCGTCCGGGAACGCCGCCGCCAGCCTCTCGGGCGTCGCGTCCACGTCGCGACCGTGGCGGCGCAGCGTCATCGGGACGGCCAGCGCGTTACCGCGCTCGGTCAGGTGATTGCCGTACAAGCCGTTGAGCGCGCCGAGCGCCAGGGCGCCGCGGCGGGTGGAGACGAGGGCCGGACCGTCGTCGGTGGCCTTGGCCGCCGCGAGCGCACCGCCGGCACGCGCCACGCCCCTCAAGGCGCCCGCCACGCCTGCGTAGACGGCGCCCGACACGCCGTCGTGGACGAGCCTGACCGGCGCGGCCATCGGCCCGAGGATCCCGAACGGTCGTCCGGCGACGCCCTCGTGCATCGTCTTGATCACCGTCCCGCCGGCGGCCAGCGCCTCACCGGCGACGTCGCCCAACGCCTGGATGTCCGTTCTCCGCACGCCATGTCTCCTTGCAACACTCGGGGGCAGGTGTTGCACGGTACAGGGCCTTCGAGGGGGACGCAACACCGCGGCGGTCGTGTTGCGCGAGCGTGCGATCCTGTGCCCGATGTCGGCGAGCGCCCGCCCCACCCGCGAGGACGCCCTGCGGCTCGCTCGCCGGCGCTTCGTCGCGCCCGCGCGGATCGACATGAGCGCGCTGGCCGACGAGGTGGGCGTCAATCGCGTCACCCTCTACCGCTGGGTCGGCTCCCGCGATCGGCTGCTCGTCGAAGTGCTCTGGTCGCTGGCCAGCCGGACCCTCGAGGCTGCCGCCGCGGGCGTCCGGGCGCGCGGGGCCGAGCGCATCGTCCGCATCGTCAGCCGCTTCCTCGACATGGTCATCGACCACGAAGGCATGCAGCGCTGGCTCAGCGACGAAGGCGAGCACGCGATGCGCCTGCTGACCCGGCACGACTTCGACTTCCAGCCACGCCTCATCGCCGCGATCGAGGAGCTGCTCGACGCGGAAGCAGCGGCCGGACGGCTCGACCTGCCCGTCGATCTCCACGAGCTGGCCTACGTCATCGTCCGGCTCATCGAGTCCTACACCTACCTCGACCTCATCACCGGTGAGCGCCCCGACGCCGCCCGCGCCGAGCCGATCCTGCGCATGCTGCTTCGCGCCGAGTCCTCGTCGCGCTGACGTCGGAGCTCCAGCGCCGTTCTAGTCGTCGACGTTGGCCCCCGCATCGGTTCGCCGCTTCCGCCGCGGCCCGCCGTGCCAGTCCAGACACAGCGCGGTGGCGTCGTCGCTCAGCTCGTCGCCGCTGGCTCGCATGGCCGCCTGGATGACGTGCTGGACGGCTTCGCGAGGGTGGTCGTCGCGACCGCCGGCGATGACGCTGTGGATGTCGGCGTCGGCGGCGTCGCGTTCCAGGACGCCGTCGGTGACGAACAGCAGCCGGTCGCCGGGTTCGAGCGGGAGCGCCTGGACGTGGAAGGTGGTGTCGGACATCGCGCCGAACGGCGGATCGGCGTCGAGCGGCACTTCGTCGACGACGCCGTCACGGAGACGAAGGGGCGGCGGATGCCCGGCGTTGACGATCGTCGCCGCGCCGGCCACCAGGTCGATGCAGACGAGCTGGCCGGTGACGAACTGCGAGCCGCCGGCGTGCGTGCTGAGGGCCTCGTCCGCGAGGGAGGCCTGCTTCGCCAGGTCGGCGTTCTGCCGGCGCCCGTTGCGGATGCTGCCGATCATCAAGGTCGCGAGCAGCGCGGCGTTGACCGTGTGGCCCATGGCGTCGGTGAGCGAGAAGAACAGCTTGTCGCGCCCGAGCGCGAAGTCGAAGGTGTCGCCGCCGACTTCGCCTGCGGGCTCCAGCCAGGCCGCGAGCGTGAACTGGCCCCCTTCGCACGTGTACGAACCGGGCAGCAGACGGTGCTGGATCTCGGCGGCGAGCGAGAGCGGCACCGAGCGCTGACCCCACTCGAACAGGTCGGTGTACCGGCGGTTCGCGATGACGATGTAGGCCAGCGCGTGGCCGGCCTGCGCGATCTCGGCGATCGTCTGGTCGTCGGGCCGGTCGGCGACACGGACCTCCAGGACGCCGACCGCCTCGCCGCGGCTGGTGACCGGCGCGTAGAGCCACGCTCCGCCGTCGTCGTGGACGACCTCGACGGCCTGCTGGCGCAGTGCCCGACCGTGCGCCGTGCCGGTCAGCGCGACGCGTTCCGCCGTCTCGGGCCCCGCGCGCCGGGTCGCGCTCAGATCCGACGAATGGCCGAGCCTGATCAGCGAGTCGCCGCTGAAGTCGGCGATCAGGAAGCTCACCTGTTCGGCGGCGACGGTGTCCCTCAGCGCGTCGGCGACCGCTTCGATCGCGTCGACCGGGGACGCGGCCTCCGCGGCGGCGAGGAGCGCGCCGACGTCGATTCGGGAGCGACCCTTCATCGGTGTCGATCTTGCGCGAGGAGCGCGGCGGCCTCGGCGAGCGGTCGTCGCGTCATGGCCCGAGGCTACACCGGTCTCGCCCCGATAGAGTCGGTGTCATCGAGCCGACCCTTCGAGAGCTTCAGGCTCTGGCGCAGCACGCGACCGATCGGCTGGCGTTGTACCGGCGGCGTGTCTACGCGGGGCGCGGGGAGCTGCCGCGACTCGCGGAGCTGACGCGGATCGCCGACGGGGCGGCGAAGCGCCTGGCCACGGCCAAGGACGTCGCCCGCGCCGCTCGCCGCCGCCCACCTCCCCGGTAGGAGCGACGCCGCGCGCTACAGGAGCGCGGCGACCGTCTCGTCGACCGCTGCGGCCGGCGCGCCGTCGAGGGTCGGCTCGTCGTCGGGGACGGCCAGCGGTTGCTGGAGGCGAGCCAGGACCACCATGCCGATCCCCGCCACGACACAGAGAAGAACGACGGCGACGCAGAAGCGCAGATCCCCCGAAGTCAGCCATGCGCCGAGGGATGCCGACGTCACGACAGTCGCCGGCTGCTCATCCAGACCCGGCGTCCTTGCGGGATGTCGAGGGGGCGACGCGGCGGACAGGGGTGGACCACACGGGTTGTAACGCCGGCAGCGCCCCGAAGTTGGGGTGATCAGATCTCGCGGCGCCTACTCGACAACCTTGACATGGATGTGTCAAGGTTGTGGCATGCGGATCGACGAGCTGCTCCTCGACGCCGAGGAGCCGACCTTCTCCTTCGAGTTCTTCCCGCCCAAGTCCGAGGCCGGTGAGGCGAGCCTCGCCGCTGCGCTCAGCGAGCTGCACGCGCTCGCGCCCGCGTTCGTCTCCGTGACCTACGGAGCCGGTGGATCGACCCGCGAGCGCACCGTCGAGATCGTCAGCGACCTCAGGCGGCGCTACGGGCTCGAAGCGATGGCCCATCTCACGTGCGTCAACGCCACCGTCGGCGAGCTTCGCGCCACGCTCGACGTCATGCGCGACGCCGGCGTCGAGAACGTCCTCGCGTTGCGCGGCGACCCGCCCCGCGGTGAGAACCGGTGGACGAAGACCGACGGCGGTCTCGAGTACTCGCGCGAGCTCATCGAGCTGCTGCAGAGCGACTATCCGTTCGCGGTCGCCGCCGCCGCCTTCCCCGAGACCCACATCCACGCGTCCTCGCCCGAGGACGACCTGCGCTTCCTCAAGGCGAAGGTCGATGCCGGGGCGTCCTTCCTGATCACGCAGATGTTCTTCGACAACGCCTGCTACTTCGATTTCGTCGCGCGAGCGCGGGAGGTCGGCATCGACGTCCCGATCATCCCGGGCGTCATGCCGATCCTCAGCGCTGCCGGCATCAAGCGGATGGCCGAGCTGTCGGCGGCCAAGCTGCCTCCGCGGCTTGAGCTGGAGCTCGCGGTCAGAGGCGACGACGACGAGGCGGTCGCGGAGCTCGGCGTCTCGTACGCGACGGTGCAGTGCGTCGAGCTGCTCGAACGCGGCGCGCCCGGCATCCACTTCGTCACCCTGAATCGCTCTTCAGCGACTCGGGCGATCCTCTCCGCGTTGCGTGTCGCGCGGCCATGGGACCGGGCTACGAGCTCGCTCTGAAGCGCCCGACGGGACCGCGCCCCGCACGGGTACAACCTCACCATGACCTCCACCGGTGCCGTTCGAGCAGACCTGCCGTTGACCACCGCGCAGGAGCTGCCCGGGGCGCGGGTCGCTGAGAGCCTCGGCCTCTGCTTCGGCCTGATCGTCCGGTCCATGGGCTTCGCCAAGGGCTTCACGGCCAGCTTCTCGGCGCTGCGGGCCGGCGAGGTCAGCCAGTACACCGAGGTCCTCGAGGACTCGCGCCGTCACGCGGTCGACCGGATGATCGCCAACGCCCACGTGCTCGGCGCCGACGCGATCATCGCCGTCCGGTTCGATTCGTCGGAGATGGCGCAGAACCTGACCGAGATCCTCGCGTACGGAACCGCGGTGAAGCTCGCACGGTGAACGACGCCGACGCCGACGCCGTCGCAGCCGAGCTCGGCCGCCGCTACGTGGCCGGGCACCTGGAGGCCGACGAGCTCGACGAGCGACTGGGTCGCCTGTACGCCGCTCCCGAGTCCGCCGCGCTGCTGCTGGACGACCTCCCGCGGGTCGAAGCCGCGACTCCCGCTCCCGTCGCGAGCCGCAAGAGCTGGTGGCGTCGCCGGCATGGCGAGAGCGAGGGGGCGCAGCCGGACTGGCTCCCGACCTCTGAGCGCTTCCTCGACCCCACCACCGGTCGGTTGATGCGCGTCTGGCTTGACCCGGAGACCCGCACGCGCCACTACGTGCCCGAAGTCGGGTCGGGGTAGGGGCCGGCAGGGCACGTACGCCGATACGCTCCATATCTGGGTATCAAGACGCGGCTCGGCGAACGGAAAGGTCTTAGTGCCACGCAGATTGCTGAACTTCCTCGGTGTGCTTCTAACCGCGACTCTGATGTTCGCCGTTGCGGCACACGGTCAGGCGTCGGCGCCCCCGCCGGCCACGCTCGTCGACCCGGCCGACGCGGCCAGTTTCACCTTCGGGCAGACGATCGACTTCCGCGCGACCGCGCCGGCCGACCCAGGCCCAGACTTCAACCAGCGGCAGTTGTTCACGCTGAGGATCGCCAGCGAGGTGCTGGGGCCGACCTACGTCGATCCAGACACCGGCAAGCTCGGCCGGGTGTTCTACGCCGAGCCCATCTATCGCTCAAACGGAACGGCCACGCTCGAAGAGAGCTTCACGAACGACTGCGCAGCCCAACCGGGCGCGTCGGGGCCAGTTGATGACCCGTTCTGCTTCGAGGGCAAGCGCGAGCCGGGGACCTACTCGTGGCAGATCGAGAGCCAATACGGCGGGGACAGTCAGAACAAGGCGTATTCGGCGGTGCGCACGCTCACCATCAAGGAGCGGGCCGCGAGGCGAGGCGGATCGACGCGCAGAGGCGGCTACCGCACCGGCGATCCCTCGACCGGAGGGCACGGCTCCCGTCGATCTGCCTTCGGCCCTCTCAAGGCGGGCGAGAAGTACACGACCGAACTACGCGGACACGACTGGTACTACTTCTACGTCCGCAAGACCGCGACCGTGACGCTGCGGCACGTCAACACGACGCCCACGGGTGACGATGAGGACTGCACCATCGGCTCGTTCTGCGTTCTGAACGCCGGTTTCACGCGGCGTGGACCGTACGACTACATCGGTCGCACAGCCACGCAGCCTGAAGGAGGCGGGGACTCCGACTCGATTCGCAGGAAGCTGCGACGAGGGAAGTACTACATCCATGTCAGCGCGGTCAACAGCGCCAAGGACAACCGCGGCACGGGCGAGACCTATGAGCTCTCGGTTCGCGGCCCGTTGACGAGCAAGCGACCGCGCTAGCGACACTGTAGCCGCGCCTCACGCGCGGCTGCTTGCCAATCTGGAAAGTACGTGGTTGACTTTCCAGCATGGAAAGTGCGCCACACCGTCCAACGGCCGAGGAAGCCTCGGCCGCCCTCGCCGACGCCGAGGCGACGCGCGCGACCCTGGCCGACCGCATCGCGACGCCTTCGTGGTTCTTCGTGTCGCTGGGCGTCGTGATCGCCGCCCAGATCGCCGCCGCCGCGGCCGGCCTGGGTGACGAGCCCGCGCTCGTGGTCGCGGGCCTCGCGGTGTTCGCCGCCGTCGCGGGCGTCCAGCTCGCGCGGTTCCGGCGGCTCAACGGCGTCCGGCTCGGCGGCTTCGCCAGCCGGGTGGTGCTGGGGAGCGCGACGGCCGCTTCGGTGTCGTACACCGTCGCTCTCGGGGCGGCGATCTGGGCCGGGTCCGCCGGACGCTGGTGGCTCGTGGCGCTGTGGTCGGTCGCCGGCGGCGCGGCGTACACGCTGAGCGGTCGCCGGTGGATGCGCCGCTACCGGGGCGATCCGGCGGCGCACGCGCGCGGCGAGTCGCTTGCCTGGCTCGCCCTGGCGGCCGTCGCCGCGCTCGGCGGGGTCGGGCTGCTCGTGCTCGGCGCCTGATGGCGGACCTCGACGAGCACGTCGTCGCCCCCGCCCGTCTCAAGCTGATGACGACGCTCACCGCGGTCTCGGAGGCGGAGTTCGCCACCGTCCGCGACGCGCTGGAAGTCAGCGACTCGGTCCTGTCCAAGCACCTCGGCGCGCTGGAGGAGGTCGGGTACCTCCGGCGCCACAAGGGCGTCCGGCGCGGGCGGCGTACGACGTGGGTCTCGCTGACCCCCCGAGGCCGCAGGGCGTTGCGCACGCACGTCGCCGCGCTGCGGGCGCTGATCGACGGCATCGACTAGGCGAGGCTGCCCGATGCGCGTTCTGCTGACCGGCATGTCCGGCACCGGCAAGTCGGCGCTGGTGCAAGAGCTGCGACGGCGGGGCTACGCCGCCCACGACGCCGACGAGGGCTTCGCGGAACCCCGTGCCGACGGCCGATGGGGATGGCGCGTCGAGCTCGTCGCCGGCCTGCTGGAGCAGCACACCTCGGATGAACTGCTGTTCTTCGCCGGCTGCTCCGAGGAGCAGGCCGGGTTGCCGTTCGACTATCGGGTGCTGTTGACGGTGCCACGAGGCGTGCTCGTCGAGCGGCTGCGCACGCGCACCACCAACCCCTACGGGCGTGACGCCCGCGAGCGCGCCCAGGTCCTCGCGGATCTCGACGAGGTCGAGCCGCTCCTGCGGCGCTCGGCGGATCTCGTCCTGATGGCCACCGCGCCGACGCCAGAACTCGCGGACGCGCTGCTGCGCGTCTTAAGCGCTTGAGGAGAGGCGATGGTGCTTGGATTCACCGGCGATGGCGGATCCAGCGGTCAGCGCGAGGGCGTCGCAGCACCCCGAGGACCGGGGTGCCCTCCCGCGCTGAGCCGGCACGCCTGTCGGCGAGCGCGCGGGCGGAGATCGCCCAACGCACCCTGGACGGACTCGACGTGCCGTCGGGCGCGGAAGCGCTGCGCCGGTACGGCGACGCCCGGGCCGGCGGGCCCGGGTGGTCCGTCGGGACGGCGGTCGACGACGCCACCGGCTTGCCGTATCGCCTCGACATCTTCGCGACGAGGATCGGCGGCGAGGTGGTGCTGAGCGTCGGGGTGTGGCCGCTCCCGGAGATCGTGCGTCCCGCCCGCCGGTTCCGCTTCGTCAGCGATCTCATCGAAGGTTCCCGCAACGCCCCGGTCGTGCGGTCGAAGAGCCTGGGATCAGACTGAGCGCGCCACGCGTTTCCGTGCGTCCGCGGCCGGGAAGCTCCTCACCCTCATCCCCTTGCCCCGGAGGCACCATTGCGCGCGATGACGTATCGCGGCCCGTACAAGCTGCGGGTCGAGGAGAAGGACAAGCCACGCATCGAGCACCCCAACGACGCGATCGTCCGCGTGCAGCTGGCCGCGATCTGCGGCTCCGACCTGCACCTCTACCACGGGATGATGCCGGACACCCGCATCGGCCACACGTTCGGGCACGAGTTCATCGGCCTGGTCGACGAGATCGGGCCGTCGGTGCAGAACCTGCAGGTCGGTGACCGGGTGATGGTGCCGTTCAACATCTTCTGCGGGAGCTGCTGGTACTGCTCCCGCGGCCTGTACAGCAACTGCCACAACGTGAACGCCAACGCCACCGCGGTGGGCGGGATCTACGGCTACTCGCACACCACCGGCGGCTACGACGGCGGCCAGGCGGAGTACGTGCGGGTGCCCTTCGCCGACGTCGGCCCCGTGAAGATCCCCGAGTGGATGCACGACGAGGACGCCGTGCTGCTCACCGACGCCGCCGCGACGGGGTACTTCGGCGCCCAGCTCGGCGAGATCGCCGAGGGCGACACGGTGGTCGTCTTCGGCGCCGGACCGGTCGGGCTGATCGCCGCCCAGTCCGCGTGGCTGATGGGGGCCGGTCGGGTCATCGTCGTCGACCACCTGGCCGAGCGGCTGGAGAAGGCGCGGACCATGACCCACGCCGAAACGCTCGACTACGACGAGCACGACGACATCGTGGTCGAGCTCAAGAAGCAGACCGACTACCTGGGCGCCGACGTCGTCATCGAGGCGGTGGGCGCCGAGGCCGACGGCAGCTGCCTGCAGCACATGGCGGCCGCGAAGTTCAAGCTCCAGGGCGGCTCGCCGATCGCGCTCAACTGGGCGATCGACGTCGCGCGCAAGGGCGGCACCGTCTCCGTGGTGGGCGCCTACGGGCCGATCCCCATGGCGGTCAAGTTCGGCGACGCGCTGAACAAGGGCCTGACCCTGCGGATGAACCAGACGCCGGTGAAGCGCCAGTGGCCGCGGATGTTCGAGCACGTCCGCAACGGCCACCTCACCCCGCGGGACATGGTGACCCACCGGTTCCCGCTGGAGCACATCTCCGAGGCGTACCACGTGTTCTCGGCGAAGCTCGACGGCTGCATCAAGCCGCTGATCCTGCCCAGCGCGTCCTAGGGGAGCCGACGATGACCGACCAGAGCAATCCGGACACCAGCAGCGCGGACGACATCCCGATCGCCTACGTCTCCGACCAGCCGCGGATGCGCGAGACCCCGGAGCAGCTGCGGGCGCGGATCCCCGGCTGGGGCGTGGACCTCGACCCGGCCGACCGCCCGTCGTACCCCAAGCTGCGTTACGCCCCGGACGTCACCGGCGCGCACTGGCGCTTCCCCGACCGCCAGCCCGGCGCCGAGGGCCGCGAGCGCTCCGTCGAGCACGCCTTCGTCACACCGGCGTTCGGCACCGCGCAGCCGCTGCACGGGCCGTCCGGGGCCATCCGGCGGTTCGCCTACCGCCGGTACAGCGAGGGCCGGCTCGGGCACTGGCTGCTGCTCGTCGCCGGCGACCGGGTCGACGCCTGGGGCGCCCACCTGCGGTCGTTCGCCACGCTGCACCCGGACAACCCGATCACCCAGACCGGCGTGCTCTCCGAGTTCTCCACCAGCGGCTCGTTGCGCCGCGGCCGCTCCGACCGGCGCCACCATCTGATCGACCCGGTCATCGTCGGCGGGCCGTGGGTGGCCGCCGCGGGCGCGGCGTTCGTCGGCGTGCGGGGGCTGGTGCGGCGCTTCAGCGCATGACGCGGGCGCTGAACGCCGCGGCCAGCCGCTCGGCGTCCGGCGCGAGGGGGCGGGCGGTCAGGACCGGCGGGAATTCGGCGCGGACCTCCTCCAGGAAGCCCGCGAGCGCCGGCGGCGGGGACTGGTCGCCGGCGCCGAGCACGTGCGAGGCGAGGGCGGCGAGGATCGCCAGGATGCGGTCCAGGCAGTCGCCGACGCCCTGAGCCTTGCGCCACGCCAGGAAGGCGGGCGACGTCACGTCCTCCTGCCCGAAGCCGCCGACGCCGAGGACGGTGGTCTGCGCCAGCGTGCGCGCCTCCTCCGCATAGCCCGCGGCCACCGTGTGCAGCGGCTTGAGCGTCCACGAATCGCTGAGCGATGCCGCGGTCGCGGGATGCTGGAAGAGCTGGTCGACGTGGCGCTGGGCGACGTACGCCAGGTCGGCCCAGGCGTGCGCGAGCCCGTCGAGCGCCGGGTGCGCGCGATCGTTGTGGAAGCCGCCGTTGGAGACGAACGCACCGAGGGGGCGCTCCGCGGTCGGTTCGAGGAACACCGGGTTGTCGGTCACCGAGGCGAGCGAGCGCGTCGCCGTCTGCTCCGCGTGGGTCACGGCCTCGCGGACGCGGCCGAGCACGCGGGGCAGCACGCGGAAGCTGACCGGGGACTGGTGACGCAGCCGGTCGGGTGCGCCGCCGGCGAGGAGGCCGCCCAGCGACGCGAGCGCAGCCGCCTCGTGCTCGTCGCCCCACAGCGGCGCGAGCTCGGGGTCGTACGCGTCGAGCGGCGCCCGCAGCGCCTCGACCGACAGCGCCAGCGTGCGCTCGGCCAGGCCGGTGCGGCCGCGACCGGCCAGTGCGGCGTCGGCCACCAGCGCCGCCGCGGCCGGTGAGCCGTTGACGAGCGCCATCTTCTCGCGCGGCTCGAGCCCCAGCCGCTCGGCGAGCTCGCCGAACAGATGGCCGAGGGCGGCGATCTCGCCCGAGCTGCCGTTCCCGCGGGCCGGGACGACCGGCAGCGGATCGCCGTCGAGCATGGCCGCGACCGCCGCCGCCAGCGCGGGACGCACCGCGGCGTGCCCGCCGACGAAGTTGGCCAGCCGCGCGAAGGCGATCCCGCGCACGACCCGTTCGGGCAGCGGCTCGCCGAACGAGGCCGCCGTCCAGAGGCCCGCCGGCCGGGTCTCGCGGGCGCGGTCGGAGATCACCGCGCCGCCCGCGTCGCCAGGCCCCGTGGTCACGCCGTACAGGAGCGCGCCCGGGTCCTCGGCCACCCGCGCCGCGACGAAGCGCTCGAAGGCCGCCCGGCTGCGGTCCATCCGCGCCTCGACCCCCGCGCCGAGGGCGACCGCCTCGCCCTCCCACGCCACGCGGCGGAAGGCGTCGAGCGTCAGGTCCGCGCGGCTGCTGACGGTGACCGGCACGCGCAGCAGTATGGCCGGGACCGGCGGCGACTCACCGGGGCCGTCCCGAACGGGCGCGGATCCAGGCGCCGAGGTCGTGGTTGAGCGTTCGCGCCCCCTCGAGCGCGCCCGTCATCTGGAAGAAGCCGTGGATCATGCCCGGGTAGCGCCGGCGTTCGACCTCGACGCCGGCGCCGGCGAGACGCTCGGCGTAGCGCTCGCCGTCGTCGCGCAGCGGGTCGGCCTCGGCGGTGGCGATCAGCGTCGGCGGGAGGCCGGCGACGTCGCCGGCGAACAGCGGTGAGACCCGCGGGTCGCGGCGGTCCGTTCCGCCCGAGAGGTACTGATCGAAGTACCAGCGCGCCTTGTCGCTCGAGAAGCCGAACCCGCTGGCGAACTCGTCGTAGGACGGCGAGCTCGCGGTGGCGTCGAGCATCGGGTAGATCAAGAGCTGGAACGTCGGCCGGATGCGGTCGCGCGTCAGCGCCAGCGTCGTCACCGCGGCGAGGTTGCCGCCTGAGCTGTCGCCGCCGACGCCCGGCGAGACCGACGCCGCTCCGAGCGACGGAGCCGACCGCGCCAGCCACCGGGCGACCGCGAGCGCGTCGTCGACGGCGGCCGGGAACGGATGCTCGGGTGCGAGGCGCAGCCCGGGCGCGACCAGCAGGCAGTCGCCGGCTTCGGCCAGGTCGCGCAGCGGGGCGTCGTAGCCGTCGCGTCCGATCACGAAGCCGCCGCCGTGCAGGAACAGCATGGCCGGAAGGCGACCTTCGCGGGGCCGGTAGAGGCGTGCGGCCAGCGGCCCGGCTGCTCCCGGCACTTCGACGTCCTCGACGGAGCGAAGGGCGGCGGGCGGTCGCTGCAGGGCGAGCACGTCCAGCTCGTCGTCTCGGACCCGCTGTGGCGTGAGGCCACCCACCGCCGGGGCGGGCCGGGCCGCCCAGGCGGTCAGCAGCGCGCGGACGTCCGGGGGCAGCGCGGTCATCGGATCGCCTCGTCGGCGGCCGCGGCGACCCGGCGGGGCACGGCGACGCGCCGCGAGCGGGCGGGGCGGACCCCAGCGAGCAGCACCCCGCCGACAAGCGCGGCGAAGCCTGCCGCCGCCGCTGCCACCCGAAGCTGCTCGGACAGAGGACCGGCGCCGGGACCGGCCGTCTCCACGACCGCGACCGCCACGGCGAGACCGAAGACCGCGCCGAGCTGGCGAGCGGTGTTGAGCGTCCCGCTCGCCTTGCCGACGTCCGGCGCGGGGACGGAGCCCATCGCGAGCGCCGCCACGTTCGGCAGGACCAGACCGACGCCGACGCCGACGGCCAGGAGGCCGGGGGCGAGCGCGGCCGGCGCGGTGCTCGGTCCGATCGCCGCGGCGAGCGCGAGGGCACCCGCGGCGATCAGGCCCAGGCCGCCGGCGGCCACCGCCGCGGGGGAACGGCGCTGTCCGAGCCGCCCGGCGCGCGCGGAGACGAGCAGCGGCATGACGGTCCACGGCAGCGTCCACAGGCCGGCGCCGATCGGGCCCTCCGCGCGGACGTGGGTCAGGAACTCGATCGTCGCGAAGAACGCCCCGAACATCGCGAAGTGCAGCAGGAAGCCCGCGGCGTTGGCGGTCGAGAACGCGCGCGCCTCGAACAGCCGCAGCGGGAGCATCGGGTGGCCGGCGCGGCGCTCCCACCGCACGAAGGCGGTCAGCAGCCCCGCGCCGGCCAGGTAGCCGGCGACGGTCACGGGCGCGGTCCAGCCGACGACGTTGCCGCGCGTCGTGCTCCAGACGACGGCGAGCAGCCCGGCGCTCGCCAGGCCGAGCCCGACGAGATCGAGCGGTTCGCGCCGGCCCCGGCCGTCGTCGAGCACGCGTGGCGCCGCGAGCATCGCCGCGCCGCCCACCGGGACGTTGACCCAGAAGATCCAGTGCCACGAGAGGCCCGTCGTGAGCAGCCCGCCGCCGACCGGGCCGAGCGCGACGCCGAGGCCGGAGATCGCCGACCAGACTCCGAGCGCTCGCGCTCGCCGCTCGAGTGGAAAGGCGGCGATCAGCAGTGTTAGCGTCAGCGGCATGAGCAGCGCGGCCCCGACGCCCTGGACCGCGCGCGCGGCGACGAGGCTCCCTGCGGTCCCGGCCAGGCCGCCCGCGGCCGAGCCCAGCACGAACACCGCCAGCCCTGCGACGAAGACCCGGCGGCGCCCGAAGCGCTCCCCGATCGCCGCCCCGGTCAGGATCAGCACGGCGAACGCGAGCACGTAGGCGTTGACCACCCACTCGAGCTCCGTCAGCGAGGCGGTGAGACCGCGTCCGATCGCCGGCAGCGCCGAGATCACGATCAGGTTGTCCAGCGTGATCATGAACAGCGCAGCTCCGGTGACGGCCAGAACGGCGCGGGACTTGTGCGGGGTCATGCTCCCTCCAGCAGGTCGACGGCTCGTCCGAGCAGCGTCGGGTACCGAGGGGCGCCGGACCATCCCCAGAAGCTGGGATGGCGGCGACGAGATCCCGACCCGGCACGACGGATGAACGACCTCGAACGGCTCCGCTGCGACGTGGTCAGGGCCGCGTCGCGGGCCGCCGACGTCGAGGACGTCTTCCGCGAGACCGACCGGCGGCTGCGGCGGCATGTCGGCTACGCGTTCGCGGCGTGGCACACGACCGATCCGTCGTCGCTGCTCGCGACGAGCTGCGTCGTCGTCGGCCGCGACAAGAACCCGGCCGACGAGCGGTTCGTCCACGAGAACGAATGGCACGACGACGACGTCAACAAGTACGCCGACCTCGCGAGCGGTGACGTGCCCGTCGCCACGCTGCACGCGGCCACCGGCGGGCACCCCGAGCGGAGCCGGCGCCACCGCGAGCTCCTCCAGCCGCTCGGGATGGGCGACGAGCTGCGCGCCGGCCTCCTCGACGGCGACTCGTGCTGGGGCACCGTCACCCTGTACCGGCAGGCGGCCGCCGGCCCCTTCCCGGCCGCCGAGATCACCGCGGTCCGGGCCATCGCGCCGCTGCTCGGCGAAGCGGTCCGCTTGACGGTCCTGCGCCGGGCGACCGAGGAGCCCCACGAGGTGCCGGACGGCCCGGGCGTGCTCCTCCTCGACGCGGACGGCGAGATCGTGTCCGCGACCGGGCCGGCCGAACGCCACCTCGGGGATCTGGCCGACCCCTCGCAGGCCCGGAGCGCCGTCCGCGCCCTGCACGCGCGCACGAGCGCGGCGGCCGCCGGGCGGGCCGACGCGCTCGTCCGTTCCCGGCTGCGAGCGCGGGACGGCGGGTGGCTCGTCCTCCACGGCTCGTCCAACCCGCTCGGCGGCAACGTGATCGTGATCGAACGCGCGCGCCCGGCCGAGCTGGCCGACGTCATCGTCGCCGCGTACGGCTTCACGCCACGCGAGCGCGAGGTGCTCGCCTACGTCCTCCGGGGCCTGCCCAGCAAGCAGATCGCCCGGGCGCTGGGCATCTCGCTCTACACGGTCCAGGACCACCTCAAGGCGGCGTTCGCCAAGGCCGGCGTGACCAGCCGCGGGGAGCTCGCCGCGCTCCTCACCGACGAGCACTACCGGCCGATGCGACGGACGGGGAGCCCGCCCGGACCCTATGGGTGGTTCCTCCCGGCGGACGGAGGGGGAACGTCCCGGTGACGGTCCAGCCACCCGACGCGTCCTTCCCCGCGCGGACGGCGCCGCCCAGCGCCGCGACGCGCTCGCGCATCGCCCGCAGCCCGTGCCCGCCGGGCGCGACGGCGAGCGAGCGGCCGGGCCCGTTGCGCACGGACACCTCGAGCCGTTCGGCCCGTGTGCGAACCGTGACGGCGACGGCCCCGCCGGCGGCGTGCTTGGCGGCGTTCGTGAGCGCTTCCTGGGCCAGCCGGTAGACGGCGTGCCCCAGCGCGGCGTCGACGGGCCCTGAGACGTCGAGCGCGAGCTGCGCGTCGACGTCCGCGTCGCGGAGGCGGTCGACCAGCGGCGCGAGCTCCGCCAACCCCGGGAGGCGCCGGCCCGGCGTCACCGCGGCCAGCCGCTCGAGCTCCCCGAGGGCGGCTTCGAGGCCGTCTCGCGCCACGCCGATCGCCGCGCCGGCCCGCGCCGTGTCCGTCTTCGTCAGCGCGCGCGCCGTCTCCGCCTGCAGGGCCACCAGGACGACCGCGTGGCCGCAGGCGTCGTGGATGTCCCGCGCCAGACGGGCCCGCGCCTCCGCGGCGGCCCGCGCCTCGACCTCGCGGCGGCGAGCCTCGAGCGCGGCGATCTCGGCCCGGGAGGCGGCCGCCGCGGCGAGGCGGCCGCGCACGAGCCACCCGCCGATGGACGCCCCCGCGAACAGCGAGCCGATCGAGATGAGGCTCGCCACCGGCACCTCGTCGGGCCCGAGCAGCATCACGCCGAGCGGGAGCGCCACGGCCGCG
>DASVQH010000353.1:0-6496 GCA_036389195.1 Solirubrobacteraceae bacterium | reverse complement strand
CCAGCGCCACGGCCCACCTGCGCCGCGAGCTCGCGGCGGCCCTGCAGCACGGCCGCGCGGAGCTCGAGAAGAACCGCTCGGGCAGCCGCGACGCGCCGGTCCTCGTCGCGCTCGCCGCCGCCGACGGTCACGTCCTCGCGGTCCTGCCGGTGGACGCCGGCTTCCGCGCCGACCCCGAGGCGTCGCCCGACCGCGCCCAGCTGCTGACCGCGGCCACCGTCGCCACGCTGTTCGACCTCGCCGAGGCCGACGGCGCGCCGGACGCCGCCGCGCCGCTCGGCGTCCAGGCCGGCGAGCTCGACGGCGACCTCGTGATCGCCCTTCCGAGCGCCCCGCTCGACGCCGCCGATCTCGAGGAGCTGGTCCCGCTGGCCTTCGAGGAGCGCGCCGCCACGATCGACCGGCTCAAGGCGCAGGCGATCGCGCTCCCGCCCGCCGTCCTCGCCGACGCCACCGCGAGCCTGCGCCCCCCGATCGGCGACGGGCACCCGCTGCGGGTCGCCGAGGCGGTCGCGCGCCTGGGCGGCCAGCCGGCCGATCCGCGGTCGGTCGACGAGCACGAGGAGTCCGTCCTCGCCCTGCTCGGCCCGGGCGCCGGCGCCGACGCGGCCGCCCGCCCGCACGAGGACCCCGACCCGGCCCGCCGCGTCGCCCGGCGGATCCTCCAGCGCCTCAACGGGATGGGGAAGTGGGGCGGCTACCACACCGACTTCGCCCACCTGGCGCGCGGCTTCGCCGGCAACGAGCGCGCGCTCGCCCAGGAGGTGGGGGAGGCGCTGCTCAGCAGCGGGCTGCTGGCCGAGAAGCCGTCGGTCGGCCAGCGCCACGTCTTCCTCAACCCGCGCCGCGCCTCCGACATCCACGCGCTGATCGACCGTGGCACGGCGCCGCGCGATCTCCGGCTGCCATTCGACACCAGATCGTGAAAGAGTCCGGCCCATCATGGAGGAACAGGCCCGGCAGATCGCTTCGCAGGTCACGACGAAGCTCCACACCCTCGCCACGCTCGCCCAGGCGGGCATCATCAGCCCCACGCGGCCGGACAAGCTGGTCGCGCTGGCGACCGCGCTGCTGCGCTGGGGCCCGACGCCGGCCGCGGGCTACAGCGCGTCGGCCATCCGCTATCCCGACGAGATCGCGATCATCGACGAGCTCGGGACGCTGACCTTCCGCGAGGTCGACGAGCGCACCAACGCGCTCGCCAACGCGCTCGCCGAGGAGGGCGTGTCCGAGGGCGACAACGTCGGCCTCATGTGCCGCAACCACCGGCACTTCATCGAGGCGGTGACCGCGTGCTCGAAGCTCGGCGCCAACGTCCTGTTCCTCAACACCTCGTTCTCCGGGCCGCAGCTGACCGACGTCGCCGACCGCGAGGAGCCGACGGCGCTGATCTTCGACCAGGAGTTCTCCGAGGTCCTGGAGGGCGCCGGCGAGGGCCGCCGGCGCTTCATCGCCTGGTCGGAGCCCGACATGGACGGCGACGAGGACGACCTCCTGGTCGAGGACCTCATCGCCCGCGGCGACCGCTCGGCCCCCAAGCCGCCGTCGGAGCCGGGCAAGGCGATCATCCTGACCAGCGGGACGACCGGCACGCCGAAGGGCGCGTCGCGCGGCCAGCCGAAGTCGCTGGACCCCGCGGCGGCGCTGCTCTCGAAGATCCCGCTGAAGGCGCGCGAGAAGACGACGATCGCCGCCCCGCTGTTCCACGCGTGGGGCTTCGCGCACTTCACGCTCGGGCTGTCGCTGAGCTCGACCTACGTGCTGCGGCGCAAGTTCGACCCCGAGGCGACGCTCTCGCTGACCGCCCAGCACCGCTGCACGGCGCTCGTCGTCGTGCCGGTGATGCTCCAGCGCATCCTGGAGCTCGAGGACGAGGTGCTCGACCGCTACGACCTGTCCTCGGTCAAGGCCGTCCCCGTGTCCGGCTCGGCGCTCCCCGGCGCGATCTCCGAGCGCTGGATGGACCACTTCGGCGAGAACCTCTACAACCTCTACGGCTCGACCGAGGTCGCGTGGGCCACGATCGCCACCCCGCGCGACCTGCGCGAGGCGCCCGGGACCGCCGGCAAGCCGCCGCGCGGCACCGTCGTGAAGATCTACGACGAGGACGGCAAGCCGGTCGACCAGGGCGAGTCCGGCCGCATCTTCGTCGGCAACGACATGCAGTTCGAGGGCTACACCGGCGGCGGGAACAAGGACGTCCTCGACGGGCTGATGTCCTCGGGCGACGTCGGGCACTTCGACGACGCGGGCCGCCTGTTCATCGACGGCCGCGACGACGACATGATCGTGTCCGGCGGCGAGAACGTCTTCCCCGGCGAGGTCGAGGAGCTGCTGGCGGGCCACGAGGGCGTCGCCGAGGTGGCGGTCTTCGGGGTCGACGACGAGAAGTTCGGGCAGCGCCTGAAGGCGGTCGTGGTCAAGAAGAAGGGCAAGAAGCTGAGCGAGAAGCAGGTCAAGGACTACGTCAAGTCCAACCTCGCCAACTACAAGGTCCCGCGCGACGTCGAGTTCATCGACGAGCTGCCCCGGACGTCGACCGGCAAGGTGCTCAAGCGGGAACTGCAGGAGGACGGCCAAGACGACGATTGAGCCTGGGCGCGGCCCTATCCTGAGGGGTATGGCGCTGCGCACGGACACCTTCGATCTCGGCCACCTCAGGCTGACCTCCGGCGCGGGCCGGCGGCTCGACCTCCACGTCCACATCGACCCGTTCGAGTTCGGCGCCCAGCGCTACGAGGTCCGGCCCGAGCTGATCGAGGTCCGCATCGACGTCTCGCGCACCACGGGCAACGGCTACGCGCTGCGCATCCGCTTCAAGGTGGCGCTCGACGGGCCATGCGTGCGGTGCCTGGAGCGGGCGACGCCGGAGTTCGAGGTCGACGCGCGCGAGGTCCACCAGCCCGGCGGCGGCGACGAGCTCGCGTCGCCCTACATCGCCGAGGACACCGAGGAGCTCGACCTGGAGGCCTGGGCGCGCGACGCGCTCGCGCTCGAGCTCCCGGCCACGATCACCTGCCGCCCGGACTGCGCGGGGCTGTGCGCGGAGTGCGGGGCCAACCTCAACGAGGACCCCGGCCACGCGCACGAGCGCGAGCCGGACACGCGGTGGGCGAAGCTGTCCGAGCTGAAGTTCGACTAGCGCGTTTCGCTACCCTCTTCGAACCTATGGCCGTCCCCAAGCAGAAGCAGTCGCACGCCCGCACGACGCAGCGGCGGTCGCAGCACAAGATCACGCCCCCGAGCACCAACGAGTGCCCGCAGTGCCACAAGCCGCGCCTGCCCCACCGGGTCTGCCCGAGCTGCGGCACCTACGCCGGGCGTGAGGTCGTGCACACGCACGACCACGAGCACGACCACGACCACTAGGGCCCGCCGGCGGTGAGCGCCGCGCCCCTCACGATCGCCGTCGACGCCGGCGGCGCCGACCTCGGCGCCGCGGAGGTCGCGCGCGGCGCCGCGCGGGCCGCGCAGGAGCACGGCGTCCGCGTCCTGCTGTTCGGCGACGGCGACCTCGCCGCGCCGTCGCCCGACGTCCAGGTGATCGACGCCCCGCGTTCGATCGCCAAGGATCCCGATCCGGTCCGCGCCGTCCGCGCGCACCCCGACGCGAGCGTCGTGCAGGCGGTCCAGGCGGTCGCCGAGGACCGTGCGGCCGGCCTGGTCTCCGGCGGCTCGACCGGCCCCGCGCTGGCCGCCGCGATCTTCCGCATCAAGCGCGCCTCGGGCATCCACCGCCCGGCGCTGGCCATCCCCGTGCCCGCCTTCGAGCACCCGTTCCTGCTGCTCGACGTGGGCGCCAACGTCGACGTCCGCCCGGAGCAGCTGGTGCAGTTCGCCCACATGGGCGCCGCCTACGCGCAGCTCGTGCTCGGCGTCGAGCGACCCCGCGTCGCGCTGCTCTCCAACGGCGAGGAGCCGTCCAAGGGGACGCCCGACGTCGTCGAGGCCCACGAGCGCCTGGCCGGCGAGGCGGGGACGGGGCTGAACTTCGTCGGCAACGTCGAGGGCCTGTCGCTGCTGGCCGGCGGCGCCGACGTGGTCGTCTGCGACGGCTTCACCGGCAACGTCGCGCTGAAGGTCATGGAGGGGACCTCGGCGACCGTCATGGGCGCCGTGCGGCGGGTGGCGACGGCGAGCGCCCGCGGCAAGGCGGGCGGGCTGCTGCTGCGCCCGGCGCTGCGCGAGATGCGCGACTCGATCGACCCCGAGGCCCACGGCGGCGCGGTGCTCCTCGGGCTGCGCAAGCCCGTGGTCGTGCCCCACGGCTCGTTCGGCGAGCGGGGGATCGCGGCGGCCATCGGCATCGCCGCGCGCGCCGCGCGCGAGGACCTGACGGGGCGCACCCACACGGCCCTGTCCGCGGGCGGGGCCCTGCGGCGCCGCCCGGAGGCGTCCGCCGCCCCCGGTAGCGTCTCCGACCGACCATGAGCCGCGACGAGATCCTCCAGATGATCCAGACCCACCTGGCCGACGAGCTCGAGATGGAGCCGTCGGCGATCGAGGAGGGGTCCCGCTTCAAGGAGGATCTCGGCGCCAACTCGCTCGACCTCTTCACGCTGGTGCAGGAGCTGGAGGACGTCTACGGCGTCAAGATGAGCGACGAGGAGGCCGTGAAGATCCTGACGGTCGGCCAGGCCGTGGACTTCGTGCAGTCCCATGCCCCCGCAGAGCGATCCTGAGCCCGCTTGGAACAGCTGACCGAGCTCCTCGCTGCGCTGCCGGAGGAGCTGGCCCGTCAGGCCGTGACCCACTCGTCGTGGGTGGAGCGCCGCGAGGACTCCTACGAGCGGCTGGCCTTCCTCGGCGACTCGGTGCTGGGCCTGGCGGTCACCACGCACCTCTATCCGCGGCTGGCGCCCGACCGCTTCGGCGCCGGGCAGCTGACGAAGATCCGCGCGCAGGCGGTGTCGGGGCGGGCGTGCCGGGAGGTCGGCGAGCGGCTCGGGGTCCCGGAGCGGCTGCGCGCCGCGGCGCCGCCGGAGCAGGCCACCGCGCCGGCCACCGAGGCGCTGACGCGCACCGAGCGGGTGCTGGCGTCGATCGTCGAGGCGCTGATCGGCGCGTGCTTCCTGGCCTTCGGGATCGAGCGGACGGCGGCCGCCGTGGTCGAGGCGTTCCAGCCGGAGATCGAGGAGGCGCTGGCCCGGCCGGGGGACTTCAAGTCCGAGCTGCAGGAGCGCCTGGCGCGCCGCGGGGAGGTCGTGGGCTACGACGTGACGGCCGAGGACGGCCCGCCGCACGACCGGACCTTCGAGGTGGCGGCGGTCGTCGGCGGCAAGGAGCTGGCGCGCGGGTCGGGGCGCTCGAAGAAGGACGCCGAGCAGGCCGCCGCCGCCGCGGCGCTCGAGGGCATGGAGTGAGCTAGATGCACCTGCGCTCCCTCACGCTGAAGGGCTTCAAGTCGTTCCCCGACCGCACGAAGCTCGAGTTCACGCCGGGCGTCTCGGTCATCGTCGGGCCGAACGGCTCGGGCAAGTCCAACGTCACCGACGCGGTCCTGTGGGCGATGGGGGAGCAGTCCCCGCTCGCGGTGCGCGGCCAGTCGATGCAGGACGTCATCTTCGCGGGCGCGCACGGCGTCCAGGCGCGCTCGGAGGCCGAGGTCGAGGTGGTCATCGACAACGGCGACGGGCGGATCGACCTGCCGATGTCCGAGATCTCCATCGTCCGGCGCCTCGACCGCGCGGGCGAGGGCGAGTACCGCGTCAACGGCGCGCGCTGCCGGCTGACCGACGTGCTGGAGATCCTGTCGGACACCGGCCTGGGCAAGGAGATGCACTCCGTGGTCTCCCAGGGGCGCGTGGAGGCCATCGTCACCTCCAAGCCGAAGGACCGGCGGGCGCTCATCGAGGAGGCCGCCGGGCTCGGCAAGCACCGCAAGCGGCGGCGGCGGGCGCAGCTCAAGCTCGACCGCACGCAGGACAACCTGGATCGCGCGCTGGACGTCGAGCGCGAGGCGCGCACGCGGCTGCGGCCGCTGAAGCGCCAGGCCGAAGCGGCCGAGCTGCACGAGCGGATCGAGCGCCAGGCCAACGAGGCGCGCTGGGTCCTCGCGCGCGAGGGCGTGCGCGCGGGCCGGGCCGCGCTGGCCGAAGCCGAGGCCGCGGCGGCCGCCGCGCGGGCCGCGGCGGGGGAGGCCGAGGGGGCGCTGGCCAAGGTGGCGAAGGAGCGCGAGCTGGCCGAAGCGGCGCTGGCGTCGCGCGGCTCGGAGCGCGAGGCGCTGTCCTCGCGCTTCTACGCGGCGCGCTCGGCGGGCGAGCGGATCGGCCTGCGGGCCGAGGCGGCGCGCGAGTCGGCCGCGCGGGTCGCGGCGCGCGCCGAGCGGCGGCGGGCGCTGCTGGCGGCGCTGGCCGCCGAGGCCGCCGAGGACCGCCCGGACGAGGCCGCCGGCGAGCGGATCGCCGCGCTGGAGGGCGAGCTGGGCGCGCTGGCCGAGGACCGCGCGCGGCGCCTGGCCGAGGAGCTCGAGCGCCTGCAGGCCGCCCGTGCCGAG
>DASVQH010000352.1:0-23803 GCA_036389195.1 Solirubrobacteraceae bacterium | reverse complement strand
CGCTGGCGGACTCAGCGGGCTTCGGGCCGGTTCGGCCACCCGTGCGCGCGCACGGCGTCGTGGCAGGGGAAGGGTCGTACCGATGGAGAGCAGGACCTTGAAGCGGACGACGGCACGCGCGAGCGCTGTCGCACTCGCGAGCGCGGCGGCGCTGATCGCGCCGAGTGCGGCGCTGGCGGTGACGCAGGCGTACGACAGGCCGGGCGAGCACACGTTCACGGTGCCGGCCGGCGTGACGCAGGTGCATGTCGTTGCGGTCGGCGGGCGCGGCGCGGGGTCTGGTGGCTACGGCGCGAAGGTGGAAGGCGATCTGGCCGTGACCCCCGAGACGGACTTGTCCGTGCTCGTCGCGGGCAACGGCGGCATCCTGGGCGGCGGCTTCAACGGCGGTGGTAACGGCGGCTACAGCCAGTACAGCGCCGACCAGTACGGGGGCGGGGGCGGCGGCGCGACGGATCTGCGGACGTGCGCGCTCGCGGACGTCGAGTGCGGCGGCGTGGGCACTTTGGAGTCGCGGCTGCTCGTCGCCGCCGGGGGTGGCGGTTCGTCGCGCCAGGACGGCAAGAAGTTGTACGCCGGGGGGAACGCCGGCGTCGACGGTGGCTCGCTCAGCAACGACGGGTCCTTCGGCCGCGCCGCGACTTCGACTTCGGGTGGCGCCGGCGGCAAATTCGCCGGCGGCGACGGGACGAAGGGGCAGGGCGGCGTCGGCGAGGAGGGCGTCCACGGTGCGGGCGGCGGCGGTGGCGGCCTCTATGGCGGCGGCGGCGGCGGCGGCGGCGTCGAGAACGTCGGCGGCGGGTTCTACTCCGGCGGCGGGGGTGGCGGCTCGAGCCTGACGCCCGCGGGCGGGTCGTTCACGATCGATTCGTCGGGGTCGCCGTCGGTGACCATCACGTGGGTGCCGGTGTGCGACGGCAAGACGGCGACGATCTACCGGGGCTCCGGGTACCCGGGGACCAACGGCGAGGCCGGAGAGCCGATGAACGTGACCGGGACGCCGGGCGACGACGTCATCGTCGGCGACAGCAACAAGGACACGCTGCGCGGCCGCGGCGGCAACGACACGATCTGCGCCGGTGACGGCGCCGACACGGTCTATGACGACGACGGCGACGACGCGGTGTTCGGTGAGGCCGGCAAGGACACGCTGTACGCCGGTCGCGGTGCCGACGAGCTCAGCGGCGGCACGGCCACCGACGTCGTCTCCTACCGTCTGCGCACGACGAGCATCGTGGCGCACTTGGGCGCCACGCCGGGCTCCAGCGGCGGGCTCGAGGAAGGCGACGCCATCGCCGCCGACGTCGAGAACCTGACCGGCGGGCCGTACATCGACCACCTGACCGGCGACGACCAGCCCAACGTCATCAGCGGCGGGGGCGGCGGCGACAAGATCGACGGCGGCAAGGGCAACGACACGCTCTACGACGGCTCCGGTTACGGCGACTCGGTCGACGGCGGGGAAGGCAACGACGTGCTCGTCGCGGGGGCCGGCGCCGACCAGATGTCGGGTGGCGACGGGCGCGACCGCGTCACCTACGCCGCCCGCACGGCCGGCGTCGTGGCGAGCCTCGGCCCCCTGATCGACGGCGGCACGGAGGACACCCTCGACGGGACGTTCGAGATCCTCGAAGGCGGCCAGGGCGGCGACACGCTGGTCGGGGGCGATGGCGCCGAGCTGATCTACGGCGAGGGCGGCGCCGACACCATCGACGGCGGCGCCGGCAACGACACGTTGCTCGACGGCCCCGGCGACGACCAGGTCTCCGGCGGCCCCGACGACGACACCCTCTACCCCGGGGCGGGCGCCGACCAGCTCAACGGCGACGACGGCACCGCCGACCTCGTGTCCTACCGCTTCCGCACCGCTCCCGTCACGGCGTCCATGGACGTCCCCGGCGCGAGCGGCACGCCGACCCCGTCCGAAGGCGACACGATCGGATCCACCGTCGAGCGGCTCGGCGGCGGATCGGGCGACGACAACCTCACCGGCAGCTCCAGCGACGACGTGATCTACGGCAACGCCGGCAACGACACCATCAACGGCTTCCTCGGCAACGACCGCGTCTACGGCAACGGCGGCAACGACACGCTGCTCGACGGCTTCGGCGCCGACGACATGTTCGGCGGCCCCGGCGACGACAGCCTCACGACGAGCCCCGACTCAGAAGTGGACGACGTCACCTGCGGCGACGGTACCGACGAAGTCCTCAAGGAGGAGGCCGACGACACCGCGGCCGGCGACTGCGAGAACGTCATGGGCTAGCCGGCGCTCGGGCGACCGCCGCCCGTTCGGGCATCCTGTCAGGCCATGCTGCTGACCGGAGAACGGGCGGCGATCGGCCCGCTGCGCCGCGACCTCGTCCCCCACTACACGCGCTGGGTCAACGACCTCGAGGTCCGGCGGGGAGCGGCCCAGATCGGGCTTCACACCGAGGACGCCCAGCTGCGCTGGTACGAGGAGATGTCGGCGGCGTCGGCGGAGATGCATCCGAAGCGTGCGATCTTCACGGTCTACGACCGCCGCGACGAGACGCCGGTCGGGACGAGCTCGCTCTTCGCGGTCAACTACCGGATGGGGACCGCCCACCTCGGCATCGGCCTCGGCGAGCGGCGCGGGGAGGGGCTGGGGACCGAGGCGACGCAGCTGACCGCGCGCTGGGCGTTCGAGGTCCTCGGGCTCCACCACGTGAGCCTCGAGGCGGCCGACTGGAACGTCGCGGCGATCCGGGCCTACGAGAAGGCGGGCTTCAAGCTCGTCGGCCGGCGCCGCGGCGCGATGGTGACCGGGGGTGTGCGCTGCGACGAGGTGCTGATGGACGCGGTCGCGCCCGACTTCACCTGAGGCAGCGCCGCCGTCAGGAGCGCAGGACGGCGATCCGGTCGCGCACCGGGATGTTGCTCGCGTCGAGGCCCTGCGCCTGCCCGTGGAGGTCGAAGTCGAGGTCGACCTGCGGACCGAAGAGCAGGCAGTGCGACGACCCGCCGAAGTGGAACATGCCGAGCTGCTGGCCCTTCGTCACCGTGTCGCCGGCCGCCACCGTGAACTCGCACGAGGAGACCTCGGCCATGCCGATGAACAGGACGCCGACGATCCCGAGCGTCGGGTTGTCGATGAAGATCATCCCCCGGGCGGCGACCTCGGAGATGTAGCCCTGCGAGTCGTTCGGCGCTGCCGGATCGGGGCCGGTGTCGCCCGCGTCGGGGCTCAGCGGGTTGGCGAACCCCTCGGCCGGGATCTCGGAGTAGTAGGTGCCCTCGACGACACGGGTCTTGACGACCGTCCCGGACACCGGGCTGTGCCAGCGGTGGTAGGCCTTGGCGCTGAGGAACGCCTGGTACACCGTCCCGCCGACGAACTTCTCGACGAGCTCGTCGTCGTCGAGCATGTGCTGGACCGAGTACGGCTGCCCCTTGATCCAGAAGGTGTCGCGCTGCTTGACGCCCCGCACCAGGTTGTACGGCGCCGACTCGCAGGCGTTGGCGACGATCCGGTCGTCGTCCGGGGCCGCCACCGGGCGGTGGCCGTCGCGGAACGTCCGCGTGAAGAACTGGTCCCAGCTGCCGAAGCCCCAGTGTTCCTGCGACGGGTCGCAGTTGAACGTCTCGGCGAACGTCTGCTTGGCCTGCTCGCCCGTCGGTCGGCGGTCCCAGTGGTTGAGCTCGCCCGACCCGGGAACGGCGGGGAGCGAGCCGATCATCGCCAGCATCGCGCCGTCCCCGAGCCACCCCGTCTCCGGGTCGTCGTTCAGCGCGCCGGCCGAGTCGGGTGAGACGAGATACTCGCCGAACGCCACGAGCACCTTCTTGAGCATCGCGTTGACCTGCGGGTGCAGGAACGCCGCGTAGCCGGCCTCGGTGCCCATGGCCCAGTCGAGGATCGCGTTGATCGGGAAGCCCACGACGCCCGTCTGGTTGAACTCGGGTGTGGTGGTGAGGATCACGTTCAGGACCGACAGCATCTGCTCGTAGCTCCTGATCTGCGGCTCGCCCGAGGGGTCCTGGTTGTAGGGCGGCTTCGTCGGGATCTGCGTGAACATCGCGGTGAACAGCATGTAGAGCTCGGCGTTGGACTCGATGAGGTCCTGGAACTCGACCAGGACCGGCGCGAGCGGGGCGTCGTCGCGCTCGGCCTTCGCGACCTGCTCCGCGAGCCAGCTCGTGAGGATCGCGTGGTCGGACGGCAGCCACTCGCCGACGCGGTAGTTGCGGACGACGGGCGTGACGGGCGTGACGTGCATGAAGGGCGCTTTCCTGTGGCGGTTGACTGGTCGCGGGCGCCGGTCCTCAGATGACCGTCTCGACGCCGTGGAAGTTCTCGTAGAAGTCGAGCGGGATCGCCTCGCCCGCCGCGGGCGCGAAGGGCTGGCCGGTCCATGCGGCGATGCGCGCGGCCTGCTCGGCGGTGCCGGCCCAGGTGAGCCCGCCGATCCGCTCCTGCGAGCCGACCTCGATCTCGTGGCGGCTTGCCTGGTTGCCGGTCAGCACGTCGATCGTCACCGCCGGGTCATGGGCGATCGCCCACTGCAGGGTCGGGAGATCGAAGGGCGCGCCGTCGACCGACGTGATGAGTCCCTCCGGCGCCACGCCGCTCGCCGCCGCGGGGCTGGTGTCGAGGACGCCGTAGATCGTCCCGGGCGGGTCGGAGTCGCGGATCACCAGGCCGGCGTAGGGCACCTGTTCGTCGTGGACCTCGAAGCCGAGCAGCTGCAGGTGCTCCCGAAGCCCGAGCGCGCCCGCGCTCGACGCCTCGCGCAGCACCTGGTCCCCCAGCCCTGGGTGCACCGCCTCCAGGTAGTCGCGCAGATCCTCGGGCGTGTAGCCGGGCCCCTTGCCGACGTGGGTCTCGTAGAACCCGCGGAAGGCGCTGTCGAGCGTCGCGTCCGCGGTCTGGCTGCGCAGCGTCGCGTCGATGCCGAACGCGATGACCATGCCGGCGTCGTAGTAGTCGATCGCGTCGTTGACCCGGCCGGGGTACTTGTCGTCGTGGTTGAGGAAGGTCGTCGATGACGACTCGATCGGGCTGACGCGCTCGTAGGCGGGCAGCGCCGCGAGATGGCGGTAGTAGTTGACGACCGAGCTGATGAACTGCCGTGCGGTGTAGACGCCGGTGCGGGTGCAGCTGAGGAACTCGTAGTAGCGCGTGAAGCCCTCGGCGACCCAGAGCCCTTCGGTGAAGCTCCCCCGCTCGAAGTCGAGATCGTCGAGCGGCGCCGGCCGGAGTCGCCGGACGTTCCACGCGTGGAAGAACTCGTGCGCGCAGACCCGCACGCCGATCGCGAACTGGTCGGGATCGGTGAAGAGATGCGGGTCGAAGCCGACCATCGTGCTGGTCAGGTGCTCGAGCCCCCATTCGGCGAGCGGGTTCAGCGAGCAGACGAACGTGTAGTCCGCGAACGGGAACGAGCCGAACATCGTGCGGAACGTCCGCACCGCGGCCTCGACCTGGTCCACGAACGGGCCGACCTGCGAATCGGAGCCGACCCCGCGGTCGAGGAAGACGAAGGAGAACGGCGTGCCGTCGACGTCGCGCACCACGAGGTCGAAGCTCCCGAGGCAGACGGGCGTGTCGAGCAGGACCTCGTAGCTCGGGTACCGCCAGGCCGTCTCGGCGATCTGCTCGGCACCGGACGGGTGGTGCACGGCCCAGCCTGGCGGGAGCTCGTAGCTGACCTCGTAGGCCCCGTGATGGCCGGGGACGCGCAAGTAGCGCCCGCCCGTGAGGACGCCGTTCGTCTGGCCGAGGATGCCGCAGGCCTCGCTGCGCTCCCACGACGAGCAGTAGGCCGTGTACGCGATCTCCACGTCGCCGTCCGCGCCGTCGACGTCGTAGCCCTGCCACCCCGAGCGGCGCACCGGCAGCGCGGTCCCCGTCGCGTCTCGGGCGGTCAGCCCGAAGAGATCGCGGCCCAGGGTCGCGAACGAATAGTCGCCGGGCACCCAGGTCGGGCTCTCGACACGCAGGGTGCCGCCGGCTGCGGGCACCTTCATCGTCACACCGATCTCGCGCCGGGCGGGGTCGACCGCGACCCGGAGGGCGACGGGCCCTTCAATCACGCGGCTCATTCACTTGACCGTCCTGAACGCTGGATGCACTTGGGAGCAACCATCCCCGCCAGCGCTCCGCGCGTCAAGCGCGAAGGTGCAAGCGACCGCGTGTTACTTGAGCAGGCGCGAGAGGCGCCGGTCCTTCAGGACGCGCCCCTCGGTCTGGCACTGCGGGCAGTACGTCATCACGTAGTCCTCGTAGAAGACCGCCTCCATCACGGTCTCGCAGCGCGGGCACGGCTCGCCCTGGTGGCCGTGGATGTGCGCGGCCTTCGCCTGCTTGTCGGGCAGCGGCAGCTTCCACGTCTCCGTGTAGCGCTCGATCGCGCGGTCCATTTCCCCCACGATCGCCTCGCGCAGCGCCGCCACCTCCTGGTCGTCGAGGTCGTCGCCGCGCTTGAACGGGGAGAGCCGGGCGGCGTGGAGGATGTCGTCGACCCAGGTGCGGCCGATCCCCGCGACGACCCGCTGGTCGCGCAGCAGCGAGTGAAGGGGCCGCGGCTGGTCGAGGATCTCGGCGAGCCGCTCGGGAGGCGGCGGGTCGGGCCAGGCCTCCGGGCCGAGGGTGGCGAGCGACTCCTCCTCCTCAAGCGCGGCCGGGGTCAGCAGCTTGACCCAGGCCGACTGGCGGGTGCCGAACTCCCGCAGCCGCAGCTCTCGATCGCCGGGCAAGCGCAGCAGCAGCCGGGACGTGCGGTCGCGCAGGGTGGCGCGTTTGGGGAAGAGCTGGAGCCGGCCGGCCGACATCAGGTGCACGAGCAGCGCGAGCGGGCCGTGCGACGCGGTGTCCACGTCGACGATCAGCAGCTTCCCCCGCCGGCGTACGCCCGTGATGGTCGCGCCCTCGAGCGCCGACAGCGGCGGGTCGAAGGTCTTCAGCGCGTTGACGCCCGGCGCCAGCGCCGACTCGATGACCTCGCCGCGCAGCGCCTCGCCGAGCAGGCGCGCCGTGACCTCGACCTCGGGCAGCTCTGGCATCCCGGAGTGACTCTAGCCCCACTACAGTCCACGGGAGTGCGCCGCGCCGCCGTCCTCCTCCTCGCCGCGCTGGCGCCGATCCTCGCGGCCGCGGGCCCCGCCGCCGCGACCGAGCGGACCGAGACGTTCCGGACCGGGCCGGTGACCGTCGCCGGCTACGAGGTCCTGCAGAAGCAGCTGGCCGGCAACCTGCCCAAGCCGACCGGCGACCGCTTCATCACGCGGATGAAGGTCGACGTCGTCGACGCCGACGGCACGCCGGTCCCAATCCAGCGGCTCATGCTCCACCACATCGTCTTCCTCAACGCCGGCCCGGCGTTCGGCGCCAAGCGCGACCGCACGTGCGGCTCGTTCCGGATGCTCGACTCCCGCAGCGAGGTCCCCGCGCTCGCCGAGCGCTTCTACGCGGCCGGCGAGGAGCGCCTGGAGATGGTGCTCCCGCCCGGCTACGGCTACCGCTCCGCCGCCGCGGACCAGTGGCTGATGACGTACATGCTCATGAACCACCGCGCCAAGGCGGACACGGCCTACATCCAGTACACGGTCACCACCGACGACTCGCCGTCGCTCACGCCGGTGGATCCCTACTGGCTCGACGTCCGCGACTGCTGGTCGGACCCCGTCTACGACGTCCCCGGCGGCGGCGAGCCCGGCGCGACCGACGTCCAGACCACCACCTGGCGGCCGCCGACCGCCGGCCGGATCGTCGCCGGCGGCGGCCATGTGCACGGCGGCGGACAGGAGCTGCGGCTCTCGCAGCCCGGCTGCGGCGACCGCACACTGGCCAGCTCGAGGCCCACCTGGGGGCTGCCGTCGCACCCCTTCTACAACGTCAAGCCCGTCCTCCACGAGCCCGGTCCGATCGCCATGAGCGGGTTCACGACGCAGCAGGGCTTCCGCGTCGCCGCCGGCGAGCCCGTGCGTTTCGCCTCCGTCTACGACGCCGAGCGCCCGCACACGCGGGTGATGGGCATCGAGATCGTGTACTTCGCCCCGGATGCCTCGGCCACCCAGCCGTGCGCGCCGCTGCCCACCGACGTCAGCACGTACGCCGCCGGACTGCCGGGCCGCCGTGCCGCGCCGAAGGTCACCGTGCCGCTCACCGGCCTCGACCGCCGCGGGCGCGCGGTGCGGATCGACGGGCCGCCGGGGCGGATGCGGCGGGTGCGCGGGCGCGGGCCCGTCACCGTCGGCGTCCGCGACATGCGCTTCTCGGCGCCCAACCTGCGCGTGCGCCCGGGCGCGCGCATCCGCTGGCGCTTCGGCGGCCCGAGCCTGCACGACGTCACGCTCGCCTCCGGGCCGCGCGGCTTCTCGTCGCACCACCGCGACCGCGGGACGTTCTCGCAGCGGCTGCGCAAGCGCGGGACGTACCGGCTGTTCTGCTCGCTGCATCCCGTGGCGATGACGCAGCGGATCGTCGTGCGGTGAGCGTCGACCCCTGGGTCGAGCGGTCGGCGGCCGACATCGCCCGCCGGGCCGAGCGCGAGCTCGAGGCGCTCGTGGCGATCTCGTCGCCCTCGGGCGACCGCCAGGGCGCCGAGGAGTGCCTGTCGGTGTGCGCCGTCATGGCGCCCGACGAGGCGTCGATCGAGCGCGTCCCCTGCTCCTCGCCCGGGCACGCCGACGACCTGATCGCGCGGCTGAGCGGGACGGGCAGCCGGCGGATCCTGCTGCTCGGCCACGTCGACACGGTGATCGCCCACGCCGACCACCGGCCGCTGGAGCGCGACGGCGGCAAGCTGGTCGGTTCCGGGTCGGTCGACATGAAGGGCGGCGACGTGCTCGCGCTCGGCGTCCTGCGGGCGCTGGTCGAGCGCCGCGCCGACTTCGCCGAGGCGGCGCTGCTGCTGGTCTGCGACGAGGAGTGGCGGACCTCGCCGTTCGCCCACGGCCCGCGCTTCGCGGGCTGGGACGCGTGCCTGTGCTTCGAGGCCGGCGAGCGCACCGACGACGGCGCCGAGGGCATCGTCGTGCGCCGCAAGGCGGCCGGGACCGTGCGCGTGACGGCGCGCGGACGGGCGGCGCACTCCGGCTCGGCGCCCGACCGCGGCCGCAACGCGCTGCTCGCGCTGGCCGCCGCCGCCCAGGCGATCGCCGCGCGTCACGACCCCGACGGCCCCGCGCACCTCACCGCGGTGCCGACCGTCCTGCGCAGCGGCGACGCGTTCAACGTCGTGCCCGACGCCGGCCACCTCTACTGCGACGTCCGCGCCGACGACCTCGCCGCCATCCACGAGGTCGTGCACGCCGTGCCCGGGGAGGTCGGCGGCGCCGGCCTGGCCACCGAGATGGTGCGGCTGTGGCCGGGGATGGACGCCACCGCGACGACCGGCGCGCTGATCGAGCGCGCGACCGCCGCGCTCGGCCGCCCGGTCGCCGGCGTGCGCCGCGGCGGCGCCAGCGACGCCAGCCACTTCGCCGGCGGGATCCCGGTCACGGTCGACGGCCTCGGGCCGCGCGGCGGCCTGGCCCACAACCCCGGCGAGTTCGTGCTCGCGTCGTCGCTGCCCGAGCGCGCCGAGGTGGCGCTCGCGGTGGCCGACGCCGCGTTAGCGGGCGATTGACTCCAGCTCCCGCGGGCGCAGCAGCACCAGCAGCGTCCCGCTCCCGCGCTCGATGCGCAGCCCGGCCACGCCGCCCTTCTTGAAGTCCACGCGCGCGCCGGAGAGGTCGTGCACGACCTGCGAGAAGTCCGGCTCGTGGCCGACGGCCAGCACGCGGGCGTCGGCGTCGTCGTGGCCGAGCAGGAGCTCGAGCGCGTCCTCTCGGTCGAAGCCGCCGCCGATCGCGCCGACCTCCTCGGGCTCGACGCCGAGCGCGCGGCAGGCCAGCCGCGCCGTGTCGCGGGCGCGCACCTTCGGGCTGGTGTAACAGGCGGCGAACTCCAGCCCGAGGCGCGCCAACGCGGCCCCGGCGGCGAGGGACTGGCGCTCGCCGCGCGCGGTCAGCTCGCGGTCGTGGTCGGGCTTGGAGTCGTGCGGCACGGCCTCGCCGTGGCGCAGGAGCCAGAGCTGCTGGGCCATCGCGGCCGGAACATAACGCTCTTTCGCGGCACCCGCCGTGTTCGGGTACACCGTGCCCATGTCTCCCCTCCACCGCGGTTCGCTGCTCCTGCTCGCGGCGGCCGGCGCCGCCGCGGTGGTGGCGGCCCCGCCGTCGGCGGCGAAGAAGAAGCCGCACCGCAGCGCCGTCCACGTGCTGCCGGGCGACCAGGTGTTCCCGGAGGGGATCACGGTCGGCCCGGACCGCCGGACCTTCTACGTCAGCTCGACCACGGACGGCACGATCTTCAGCGGCTCGGTCCGCGGGCGCGACGCGGACGTGTTCCTGCCGGGCGGCGGCGACGGCCGCACGACCGCGGTCGGCGTCCGCGCCGACGACGCCGGGCGGCTGTGGGTGGCCGGCGGCGCCACCGGCGCGATCTTCGTCTACGACGTCGCGACCCGGCAGCTCCTGCGCCGCTTCGACACCGGCGACGGCGGCTTCCTCAACGACGTCGCCGTCACGCCGAACGGGGACGCCTACGTGACCGACTCCCAGCGCCCCGTCCTGCACCGCATCCCGGTGGAGGCGATCGCCGACCCGGGCGTCGCGCCCGAGACGATCCCCGTGCCCGCCTACGGCGCGGGCTTCGGCACCAACGGCATCGCCGCCGCCGGCGACGAGACGCTCGTCTACGTGCAGTCGAACTCCGGCCGGCTGTTCCGGGTCGACCTGCCGACCCGCACGGTCCAGGCCATCGACCTGGGTGGCGCCGAGCTCACCAACGGCGATGGCCTCGTGCTGCGCCGCCGCAAGCTCTACGTGGTCCGCAACCGGCAGGAGCGGATCGTCGAGGTCCGCCTGCGCAAGGGCCTGAAGGCGGGCCGCGTGGTCTCGGAGTCCGGCGACCCGACGCTGCGCTACCCGACCACCGCGGCGCTGGTCCGCGACGGCCGGATGCTGGTCGTCAACTCCCAGTTCGACCGCCGCGGCGACAGCCGGCCGCCCGAGCTGCCGTTCACGGTCAGCTCGATCAAGCGCCCCTAGCCGCTAGTCGCGCAGCGCCACGAGCCGGTCGTAGCCGAGGCGCCGCGCGTCGTCGTCGGCGTGCTCCCCCCAGTACGAGCGCGCCCACGCGGCCTGCTCGACGTGCGCGCGATCGTCGTCGTAGACGGGCGCGTCGGCGATCCGGTCGCTGGAGTAGGGCACCTGCACGGCGCCCGGGTGCACGCGCGCGGCGCGGATCGGCAGCAGCTTCATCTCGCCGCCGAAGCGGCGGATGCGCACGATGGCGAAGTCGGGGTCGTAGCCGCCGTCGAGGGGGAACGTCCCCTCGACGCGGCCGACGACGCGGGCCTGGGCGTCGAGGACGACCAGGCCGCGCTGGAGACGGGAGTTGACCATGGACCCATTGAACGCGACAACGGGCCCGAATTCACTACCGGTAGGCGCGAATGGGGGGACCACTCCATACGGTGCCGTCCGGCGCGGTCCACACGACCTGGTACCGGCGGCCCTTGGGGGCGCGCACCTTGAACTTGAACACGCCGTTGGCCGCCGTGGTCAGCGTCCGTAGACGCTTGTACGACCGCTTGCCCTTGCCGCGGTAGCGGATCTCGACCTGCACGGACCCGGTGGCCGGGCGCACGAGGCCCCAGCCGGAGTCCTTCCCGCCGCTGCGGTGGACGGCCAGCGGGGTGCGGAAGCCGTCGTAGGCCGGCTTCTTGGAGCCGTTGTGCTTGCGCAGGCCGGACTCGAAGCCGCCGTAGCGCTCGCCGCCGGCGTGCGGGTCGTCGTCGCTCATCAGGTACTGCGAGAACGTCTTGACCCGCTTGTTGCGGTAGGCGATCTGCTCCGAGATCGCCATGAACTCCGCCTGCTGGGCGGTGGAGACCGCGTACGGGTCGGGCTTGGACTGGATCCCGAACTCCGTCAGGTAGAGGCCCAGGCCGCGCGGGACCGCCTTGGCGCGCGCCGCGCGATCCAGCGCCTTGGTCAGCCGCGAGAGCACGCCGATCGTCACGTCGTCCTTCGGCGGCTTGAACTTCGGGCCGCGGATCGTCGTGTACGGGTGGTGGGCGTAGCCGTCGATGGCCAGCTTGCCGCAGCGCCCGGACTTCTTGTAGCGCGCGTTCAGGCACAGCACGCCGCGCAGGAAGGCCAGCGGCGCGACGATGCGGCTGTTGCCGCGCGGCGAGGTCTCGCCGATGAGGATCGTGTCGTCGCCGTTGCCCGACGCGTCGAGCCCCTTGCGCGCCGCCTTGTAGAGGCCGCGGTAGAGCTTGGGCGAGTACGCCTTGCCCTTGCGGAACTGCGGCAGCAGGAACTGCGGCTGGTTGGGCTCGTTCCAGATCGACCAGATCGCCACCCGGTCGCCGAACCGGCGGCCCGCCGCGGTGGCGAAGAGGCCGAACTCCTTGGCGCTCGGGCGCGTGATGTGGTCGCGCTTGGACTTCGTCGCCCAGCGCGGCGCGCCGCCGGTGAGCGTCACGTAGACCTCCAGCCCGCGCTGCTGCGCGGCCTGGAAGAGGTTGTCGTACTCCGCCCAGCCGATGCCGTAGGCGTTGGGGTCGGCGGCGTCGAAGGCCGGGCGGCGCTTGGAGTTGGGGCTCGGCGCGACGCGGTCCCAGTACATGAGGATGCGGATCCGGCGGACGCCGAAGGCGGTGATCTCGTCGAGCGTGCGGTCGCGCGTCGCGTCGGACAGCAGCTCGCGCGGCGCCTCGAAGGTCATGACCTGCTTGGAGGACGCCGAGGCGCCCGCGGGGAGCAGGGCCAGCGCGGCGAGCACCGCGACGAGGACGGACAGGGAAAGTCGTGACAAAGGAAGATCGACTCCTCGGGGAGGGGGAGTTGCGAGGGGAGGCGGGGCGCGTGTGGCGGCCCTGCTCTCTGGAGAGAGAACTACCGGGAGGCCGGCAGGTTGCGGCCTTGAGTCTAGGATCCGCCGGCGTGACGGCGATCGTCGACACCCCGGAGGAGGCCGCCGCGCTCGATCTCGCGCCGCTGCTGGTGCGCCGGCCGCTGGAGGCGTTCCTCGACGCGCAGGGCCTCGGCGACGGCGAGCTGACGGCCGACCCGGTCGGCGAGGGCCACTCCAACGTGACCTACCTGATCCGCCGCGGCGACGCCACGTGGGTGCTGCGCCGCCCCCCGCGCCCGCCGCTGCCGCCGTCGGCGCACGACGTGCTGCGCGAGGCGCACCTGCTGCGGGCGGTGCAGGACGCCGACGTCCGCACCCCGCGCGTGCTGGCGACCTGCGACGACGAGTCGGTGATCGGCGCGCCGTTCTACGTCATGGAGCGCGTCGAGGGCGAGGTCGTCACCGACGCGCTCCCGCCCGCGCTCGACAGCGAGCCGGAGCGGCGGCGAACCGGCGAGGAGCTCGTCGACGCGCTGTGCGAGATCCACGCCGTCGACTGGCGGGCGCGCGGGCTGGAGGGCTACGGGAAGCCGACCGGCTACCTCGAGCGCCAGCTGCGCCGCTTCGGCGGCCTGTGGGAGCACAACAAGACGCGCGACGTCCCCGCGCTCGAGCAGGTCACCGCGTGGCTGGCCGCGCACCGGCCGGAGTCCGGCCCCGCGACGATCGTCCACGGCGACTACCGGCTCGGGAACACCATGTTCGCGCCCGACGCCCCCGCGCGGCTGGTCGCGATCTTCGACTGGGAACTGGCGACGATCGGCGACCCGCTGGCCGACCTCGGCTACCTCGTGGCCACCTACGCCGAGCCGGGCGACGATCCCGACGACCTGCTGTTCTCGCTCAGCGCGGCGACCCGCGCGCCCGGCTTCCCCTCGCGCGCGGAGCTGATCGCGCGCTACGAGGAGCGGACCGGGCGCTCGATGTCCGACGTGCGCTGGTACACGACGCTCGCGCTGTGGAAGTCGGCGATCTTCCTCGAGGGCTCCTACAAGCGGCGGCTGGCCGGGACGACCGACGACCCGTTCTTCGACAAGCTGGAGGCCGGGGTGCCGGAGATCGCGGCGCGCGCTCTCAAGGTGGCGCGATGAAGGGCCTGCTGGTCGACTTCGGCGGCGTCCTGACCACCGACGTCTTCGAGTCGTTCGCCGCGTTCTGCCGCGCGGAGGGCCTCGACCCCTCGTTCGTGCGCGACCGCTTCATGCACGACGCCACGGCGCGCGACCTGCTGCACGAGCTCGAGCTCGGCCGCATCTCCGAGCCCGAGTTCGAGCGGCGGTTCGCGGAGCTCCTCGGCGTCGCGCCGGACGGGCTGGTCGACCGCCTGTTCGGCGGCATGGCCCCGGAGCCGGCGGTGATCCAGGCCGTGCGCGCGGCGCGGGCGGCGGGCGTGCGCACCGGGCTGCTCTCGAACTCGTGGGGCGATCACCGCTACGACCGCGAGCAGTTCCCCGCGCTGTTCGACGTCACGGTGATCTCGGGCGAGGTGGGCCTGCGCAAGCCCGACCCCGCGATCTACGAGCTCGCCGCCGAGCGGCTCGGGCTCCCCGCGGCGCAGATCGTGTTCGTCGACGACCTGCCGGGCAACCTCAAGCCGGCGCGCGCGCTCGGCATGACCACCGTCCTGCACCGCAGCGCGCCCGAGACGGTGGCCGAGCTCGAGCGCGTCCTCGGCGTCGCGCTGGCTACCTGACGCGCTTGGTGCGCCGCGCGGCGACCCGCTCGCGCGTCTGGGCGATCTTGCGCTTGCCCTCGGGGCTCTGCGCGTAGCGGGCGGCCTTGGCGGCCATGCGGCGGCCCTGCGGGGAGCGGGCGAGGCGGATCAGCGTGTTGAGAAGGGGCATGCCTTGAAGCTACCCAGCCGGCTCGCGCTCAGATAAAAGCGCGCCCAGCTCGATGTCGGGATCCTCGCCGAACGCCCGCCGGTAGCGGCGGCGCACGACCTCGTAGCGGCGGTGCGCGTCGGCGTGGCGACCGCGCCGCATGAGCAGCGCGAGCAGCTCGCGCTGGGCGTCGAGGTCGTAGGGCTCGAGCTCGGCGAGCCGCTGCAGGTGCTCGCCGGCGCCGTCGAGGTCGCCGGCGGCCTGCTTGACCTCGGCGAGCCCGCGGAGCACCTGGGCGGCGAGGTCGCGCAGCCGGTCGCGCTCGGCGAAGGCCCACTCGGCGTAGGGCTCGTCGGCCAGGAAGTCGCCGCCGTAGAGCGCCGCCGCGCGGGTCAGCGTGGCCTCGGCCATCTCGGCGTCGCCGGCGGCGGCGGCCGCCAGCCCGGCGCGGGCGCCGGCCTCGAACTCGTCCGCGTCGATCCACAGGTTGGCCAGCTCGAGCTCGTAGCCGCCCTTGCGCGCGCCGACGAAGGCCGACGCGCCGTGCTTGGCGCGCTCGGGCTCGAGGCGGTCGCGCAGCGTGTGGACCGCCTGGCGGACGTTGGTCGCGCCGGCCCGGCCCGCCGGCCACAGCGTCTCCAGCAGCTCGTCGATCTGCACGACCCGCGCGCGTTCGACGATCAGGTACTTGAGCACCTCGCCGGGTCGGTGCCCGAGCCAGTCGCCGGCCAGCGGCCCCTCCCCGCTCTCCAGGCGGGTGCGGCCGAGGCAGAACACGCGCAGCTGCGGCCCGACCATCCAGTGCGGCTCGGTGCGCCGCCGGCGGTCGCCGACGATCCCCGGCCGCAGCTGCAGGATCACCGCGGCCTCCGTCCCGCCGATCGCCGCCGCGTTGACCCAGACGCTGGTGGGCTCGCCCTCGGCGTGCGCGACGTCGACGCGCAGCTCCGGGAGCGGCGACGGCCGGCTCAGGGCGAGCTCGGTGATGCAGTGCTCGGCCAGCGGGGTCCCCGGGCGGCGGCAGCCGAGGATCGCGCAGCAGGTCGTGGACTCGCCCTCCAGCGCGTCGCCGAGCAGCCGCCGGGACGTCAGGTTCGCGCCCGTGACGCGCGTCTGCGCGTCCGTGAGCAGGACGCCGCAGGGCATGAATTCGAAGACCGCCCGGTACGGGACGGGCTGCCGGTACCCCGGCTCGGCCGATGCTTGTGCACTCAATTCAGGGCCAAGGATGAAGGATGGTCCGAACTTCGCACTACGACATCCGTCCAGTCTCTCGAAGTTAATCGCCAGCTAATCCCCCGCCTAACGTCCGGCTGACGCCCGGGTCGTAGGTTCCGGCGCACAGATCAAGCGCCTGGGGAGGCACTGATGAGCAGCACGATGACGGCATGTGCGCCGGACCATGTCCGGCGAGAAGCCGACAGAATCGAGACGGACCTGGGGCGCGGACGCTTCCGCCGCCGCCGCGCGCTGGAGCACTCCGACGAGACCGAGGGCCTCGTCCTCGGCGCGGTCACGCGCGCCAAGGAGGGCGACGAGGACGCGATCCGCTTCCTCTACCTGCGCTACGCGGACAACGTCTACGGCTACGTCTGCTCGATCGTCCGCGACGAGCACGAGGCCGAGGACGTCACGCAGCAGATCTTCGCCAAGCTGCTGACGGCGCTGCCGAAGTACGAGCCGCGCGTCGTGCCGTTCTCCGCCTGGATCCTCCGCGTCGCCCACAACGCGGCGATCGACCACGTCCGCGCCCGCCGCTCGGTGCCGTTCGCCGAGGTGCGCAGCCCCGAGCAGGAGGACCACGACCTCTCCTGGGAGCGCGGCCACGACCTCCGTGCCGCGCTCGAGACCCTCCCCATCGAGCAGCGCGACGTCATCGTCCTGCGCTTCATCTACGGCCTTTCCCCCGGTGAGATCGCCACCAAGCTGGGTCGGTCCGAGGACGCCGTCCACGGGCTCCAGCACCGCGGCCGGCGCAGCCTCCGCGCCGAGCTCGTCCGCCTGCAGTCGGCTCCGGCCGCGATGCACGCGTCCAACAACTAGCGCGCGCGCCAACGCACGTCAGTTCCTCGAAGGGCCCGCCACAGCGGGCCCTTCGTCGTTCTCGGCCCGGAAGGCCTGCGGGCTAGGCCCGCGCGTAGCGGGCGCCGGGCGCGGACGCCGCTTCGGCGCTGAGCACGGCGCTCGACAGGCCGGCCGACGGATCGAGGATCAGCGCGACCGCGTCGCGCCGGGAGCGGACGCCGAGCTTGGCGAACGCGCCCGAGAGGTGGCTCTTGACGGTGCTCTCGGCGAGGAACAGCTTCGAGGCGATCTCCGCGTTCGTGCAGCCCTCGACCAGGAGCGTCAGGACCTGGCGCTCGCGGTGCGAGAGCGACGGCGGGGTGAGCTGGCGGCGCGACTCGCGCGGGATCACGGTCAGCCCGGCCGCGGCGCCGCGCACGGCGGCGGCCAGCGTGAGCTCGAGGTGGTCCTCGGTGACGACGGCGTCGGCGCCGGCCTCCAGCGCGCGCCGCAGCGTCGTCGCGTCGCTCGCGCCGAGCACCGCGACGATCGCGCCGCCGCGGCCGCGGTCGCTGGCGGCGCGCAGCTCGCTGGTGCCCCAGCAGATGGCGACGTCGGCGCTGCCGCGGTCGCGCGCCTCGACGACCGCCTCACCGACGAGCGCGGCCCGGACGCGATCCGCCGCCTGCGCGGCGGCGGGAACGGCGACGGTCACGGGCGTGGGAACCATGTCTGACAACTAACGCCCCGACCCTCGCCGTTCTTTCACGCCGCGGGGCGCCGCGGCCCCGCGCCCGGCGCCCGGCGCCTACGCGCGCTTGCCGCGCCCGTAGAGCAGCTTCACGAGCCCGCCCAGCGCCGTGGTCGTGCGGCGGCTGTACGGGAACATGTGGACGTCGCGCTTGGGCGCGAACCGCGTGACCAGGATCGCCTGCGAGCGCGCGTACTTGCGGATCCCCGGCGCGCCGTGGCGGACGCCCAGCCCGGAGGTCTTCCAGCCGCCCATCGGCAGCTCGAGCGCGAGGTAGTTGAGCTGCGCGTCGTTGACGCACACCGCGCCGGCCTCCACGCGCCGCGCGATCGCCTCGCCGCGCGTGACGTCCTTGGTCCACACCGACGCGCCGAGCCCGTAGGGCGAGTCGTTGGCCAGCCGGACGGCCTCCTCGGCGTCGGCCACCTTCATGATCGGCAGCGTCGGCCCGAAGGTCTCGTCGGTCATCGCGGCCATCGTGTGGTCGACGTTCGTCAGGACCGTCGGCTTGTAGAAGCGGCCGCGGCCCTCGCCGCCGCTCGCCTCGCCGCCGACGACCACCCGGGCGCCCGCCTTGCGCGCCGCCTCGACGTGCTCGGAGACGATGTCGAGCTGCGGCGGGAACGTGACCGCCCCGACGTCGACCGACCCGGGGCCGGCCGGCACGCCCTGGCGCAGCGCGCGCACCTTGTCGGCGACCTTGCCGACGAACTCGTCGTAGATGGGCGCTTCGGCGTACACGCGCTCGATCGAGATGCAGGTCTGGCCCGCGTTCTGCATCGAGTAGAAGACGGCGGCGTTGGCGGCGCGCTCGAGGTCGGCGTCGGACAGCACGATCATCGGGTCCTTGCCGCCCAGCTCGAGCGACACCGGCGTCAGGGTCTCGGCCGCGCGGGCCATGATCTTCTTGCCGGTCCGCGTCGACCCGGTGAACATCACCATGTTCACCTCGTCGATCAGCGCGGCGCCGGTCTCGCCGTAGCCCGTCGCCACCTGGAAGACGTGCTCGGGAAGGCCGCACTCGCGCATCGCCTCCTCCATCAGCAGCGAGGTCAGCGGCGTGATCTCGGACGGCTTGAGCACCACGGCGTTGCCCGCGGCCAGCGCGGGGATCGCGTCGCCGAAGGAGTTGGTCAGAGGGTAGTTCCACGGCCCGATGATCCCGACGACGCCGACCGGCTCGTAGCGGACGACGAGCTTGCGGCCGAGGACGAACGGGTTGGAGGAGCGGATCTTCTCCTCGGCGAGGTACTCGGGCGCGCGCCGGGCCCAGAAGCCGAACGCGTTGGCGGCGTAGGCGACCTCGGCCAGCTGGGCGTCCTCCACGGTCTTGCCGGTCTCCGAGACGATGGTCTGCACCAGCCGGCTCGCGTTCTCGGTCACCCACTTCTGGGCCCGCAGCAGGACGCGTCCGCGGCCCTCGAAGCCCAGCGCCTGCCAGCCGACCTGCGCCTCGCGGGCGCGGGCGACCATCGCCTTGACCTCCTCCTCGGAGCGCACGGGGACCGTCCCGATGACCTGACCGGTGGCGGGGTTCTCGACCTCGATGGGGTCGGGGCGGCCGGCCGAGGCCTCCTCGCTCGTCGCCTGGAATCCGTCGCGTTCCGCGGCCTTGGCCTCGTCGGTGGTCGCCATCGTTCTCTCCTTCGCCGGGTGCCGTGCTGACGCAGCGTAGCCCGCTCAGCGCCCGGGCAGCCGCGCCTCGTTGACCGCCAGCCGCGCGGCGGCGTGGCCGGGGATGCCGTGGACGGCACCGCCCGGGAAGGTGGACGCGCTGCCGAGGTAGAGCCCGCGCACCGGTGTCCGGTAGGGCGCCAGCGACGGCACCGGGCGGAACACGACCTGGTCGAGCGTGTAGGAGCCCGCGCCGACGTCGCCGCGGACGAGGTTGTCGTTGCGCCCCTGCATGTCGGCGGGGCTGAAGACGTGGCGGCCGAGGATGCGGTCGCGGAAGCCGGGGGCGAACTCCTCGATCCGCGCCTCCATGCGCTCGACGTGGCGCTCGGTCTCCGCCGCGTAGTCGACGTCGTGGGGCCCGTGGGTGTAGGCCCAGAACGTGTGCCGCCCGGCGGGCGCGCGCGACGGATCGTGCACGGTCTGCTGGCCGGTGAGCATGAACGGCTTCTCGGCGAGGACCGGGTCGCCGGTGATCGCGGTGGCGCGCAGGATGTCGCGGTCCTCGCCGCCGACGTGCACCGTGCCGGCCCGGTGGGCGACCGGCGCGGTCCAGGGCACCGGCCCCGACAGCGCCCAGTCGACCTTGATCGTCGCCGCGCCGTAGCGGTAGCGGCGCAGGCCGTGCTTGTAGCGGCCCTCCAGCGCGTGGCCCGCGATCCGCAGCAGGCCGGCCGGCGTCGTGTCGGCGACGACGATCGACGCGGGGACCCGCTCCCCGCCGGCGATCTCGACGCCGGTCGTCCGCCCGTTCTCGACGATCACCCGCGCCACCGGCGCGCTCGTGCGCACCGTGCCGCCGAGCTCGCCCAGGTAGCCGATCATCGCGTCGGCGATCCGGCCCGCGCCGCCCTCCGGGCTCGGCCAGCCGTACGCGTGGCCGAGCAGCTGGAGGTAGGCGCCGGCGATCGCCGACCCGGCGCCGGTGGGCGGCACGTCGCCGTGCATCGCCGAGGAGTACAGCCACGCCTTCGCTCCGGGGCTCTCGAACAGCTCGTCGGCCAGGCTCATCGCCGGTGCCAGCACGATCCGGGCGAACTCCAGCGCGCCGGCCGGGCCGAGCCCGCGGAGCAGCCCGAGCGGGCCGCGCACCGGCGGGAAGCCGGAGAGCAGCGTGCGGCGGACGGAGCTGAAGTGCTTCAGGTAGGGGGTCGCGAAGGCGCGCCAGCGCTCCCCGTCGCCGGGGTGCAGCTCGTCCAGGCTGTCGACGGTGGCGTCGAGCGAGCGGTGCAGCGCCGCCGCCCGGTCGCCGCCCAGGACGTGGGCGACGCAGACCTCCGGGTGGATCCACTTCAGGCCGTGGCGCTCCAGCGGCCAGCGGGCGAACACCGGCGACGCCGCGGCGGCCGGGTAGACCGCCGAGAAGACGTCGTGGTGGAAGCCGGGGAGCGTGAGCTCCTCCGTGGCGACGGCGCCACCCGGCCGGTCGAGCGCCTCCAGGACGACGACCTCGCGCCCCGCCTCGGCCAGCGTGATGGCCGCGCTGAGCCCGTTGGGGCCCGAGCCCACGACGACGGCGGCGTCATTCTTCGGCATGTGAGCGCTGCTTACCCCTCCCACTCGTCCGCGACTCCCGCGGTCCTGCACGTGGCGCCGCACCCCGACGACGAGCTCATCGGCGCCCCCGCGACGCTGATGGCGCTACGCGACGCCGGCCACCGGATCGTCAACCTCGCCTGCTCGCTCGGCCGGCCGGGCGACGAGGCGCGCCGCGCCGCCGAGCTCGCGGAGGCGTGCCGGCGGGCCGGCTTCGAGTCGCGCGTGCTGCGCGAGCCGCTCGAGGAGGATCGCCTTCGCGCGCGGCTCGTCGCCACCCTGCGCGCCGAGCCGTTCGGGCTCGTCGTCGGGCCCTCGCCCGAGGACCGCCACCCGACGCACGAGCTCGTGGGGCGTGCGGTGCGAGCGGCGCTGGAGTCGGGCGCCGGGCCCGACCGCTGGTGGCAGTGGGGGCTGTGGGGCGAGCTGCGGTACCCGACCGTGGTCGCCGGGTTCGGGGAGGCGCGCCTGCGCGAGATCCTGGGCGCCCTGGACGCCCACACGGGCGAGGTGGCGCGCAACGACTACCGCCGGCTGGTCGAGGGGCGTGCGATGGCCACCGCCGTGCTCGCCGCCGAGCGGGTGTTCGGCTTCGGTGCGCCGGGGTTGGGCGACCCGTATGCCGAGGTGGTGTCCGAGCTGGTGCGTGGGGTCGGCGGCTGGGTCCTGGGCTCGCCGCGGCGCCTTGGCTCAGGCGAACTGCTCGGGTGAAGGAGACAGGGTTCGAGGGAGTAAAAGCTCCCCCGCGACGGCCGTGATCCCGCCGTGTTGAGGTTGTTCCCCCAGAGCAGTGACAACCTCAACCGCGCCGATCCCGAGCGGCGACTGATGAGGTTATGCCCCCTCCCGACCTGCCTTCCCTCACCCGAGCAGTTGGCCGGGTGAGGGCGGGCGAATCGGACGCGAACGCTACGCCAGCGTGATCTTCTCGATGACCGCGGCCTCGCGGGGCTTGTCGCGACCGTCGGTCGGCAGGCCCTCGAGGGCGTCGACGACGTCCATGCCCTCGCGGATCTCGCCGAACACGGTGTGCTTGCCGTCGAGCCACGGCGCGGCGCCGGTGGTGACGATGAAGAACTGCGAGCCGTTGGTGTTCGGGCCGGCGTTGGCCATCGCCAGCGCGCCGCGGACGACCTTGTGCTGGTTGAACTCGTCCTCGAAGGTGTAGCCGGGGCCGCCGGTGCCGGTGCCCTGGGGGCAGCCGCCCTGGATCATGAAGTCCTTGATGATCCGGTGGAAGGAGAGGCCGTCGTAGAAGCCCTTGCCGGCGAGGTCCTTGAAGTTCTGGACGGTCTTGGGGGCGTCGTCGTCGAAGAGCTCGATGACGATGTCGCCGTGATTGGTGGTCATGGTGGCCTGGGACACGGGGGGACTCCTCAGTTGTTCGTGGCCTGCACCCGCAACGTGTGGCCGCGGATGTCGGTGCCGTCGACGGTCTCGGTGATGCGGAGGACCTGGTCGGCCGGGACCTCGACCAGCGCGAAGCGCTCGAGCAGCCGCACGTTGCGGATCTCCTCGCCGTCGAGTCCCGCCGCCGTGATCGCATGGACGACGTCGGCCTCCGAGAGGCCGGCGGCGCGCCCGCCGCTGGTGATCAGCTTCTTGTAGCCCTCGCCGTTCACGCGGGCGGCGGCGTCGTGGGGCTTGCGGTGGTGGCGCCGCGCGCGCGGCGGCTCCTCGACCTTCGCCGGGGCGACCTTCGCGCCCTCGGCCCACGGGGCGATCTTCGTGTTGGCGTGCTGCTCGATCGCCTCGAGCTCGCGCTGCTGCTTGGGCTCGACGAAGGTGATCGCGCGACCGGAGCGCCCGACCCGGCCGGTCCGGCCGATGCGGTGGACGTAGACGTCAGGGGACGTCGGGACGTCGAAGTTGACGACGTGGGTGACCGTCGAGATGTCCAGGCCGCGGGCCGCCACGTCGGTGGCCACGAGGATCGGCACGCGCCCGCCCTTGAAGGACAGCATCACGCCGTCGCGCGAGCCCTGGCTCATGTCGCCGTGCAGCGCCTTGACGTTCATGCCCTTGTCGCGCAGCGTCTTGTAGAGCTGCTCGGTGCGGATCTTGGTGCGGGCGAAGACGATGGCCTGGTCGGGCCGCTCGGATTCGAGCACGCGGGCGAGCGTCGCCACCTTGTCGGCCGACTTCGTCTCGACGTAGAACTGCTCGACGGTGTCGATCGTCAGCGTCGCGGCCTTGACCTTCACGGTCACCGGGTCGTAGAGGTGGCGGTCGGCGAGCGCGCGGATCTCGGGCGGCATCGTCGCGGAGAACAGCGCCGTCTGGCGGCCGCCCGGCGTCAGCCCGAGGATCTTCTCGACGTCCTCCAGGAAGCCGAGGTCGAGCATCTCGTCGGCCTCGTCGAGGACGAGGTACCGGCACGACTGGAGCATCAGCGAGTGGCGCGAGATGAGGTCGAGCACGCGGCCGACCGTCCCGACGACGATCTGGCCGCCCTGCTTGAGCTGGGCCTGCTGGGAGCGGATCGGCGCGCCGCCGAAGACGGCGACCACGTCGACGCCCTTCACCTTCCCGTACGTGCGGATGGCCTGGGTGACCTGGATGCACAGCTCGCGCGTCGGGGTGAGGACGAGCGCCTGGACGTCCTCGTCGTCCGGATCGGCGTACTCGATCATCGGCAGCCCGAAGGCGGCGGTCTTCCCGGTGCCCGTCTGCGCCTGCCCGATCACGTCCTTGCCCTGCAGGAGCTCGGGGATCGCCTGCTCCTGGATCGGGCTCGGGGACTCGTAGCCGACGTCGCGGAGGGCCTGCAGGACGGGTTCGGACAGGCCAAGGTCGGCGAAGGTCGTCATTCGGCCAAGCAATCTAGTAGGCCGGGCCGTACGATCTCGCCCGAACGTGCTCGCGTGGCCCATCCGCATCGCCAGCGTCGTCGCCCTGTTCGCCATCTCCTACGGGTGGGCGGACTTCGCGCTGGACCCCTACCCGGAGGCCGCGATCCTCCTGGCGATCCTCACGATCGCCCTGGTGGCGATCCTCAGCCGGCTGTACCGCCCGGGCGGGCTGGCCTCCTTCGACGACGGGTCGCCGCGGCGCGCGCCGGGCGAGGCGGTGCCCGACATG
>DASVQH010000351.1:0-6562 GCA_036389195.1 Solirubrobacteraceae bacterium | reverse complement strand
CCTCCGCTCCCCTCGCGCGTGGTCCCTCAGCGTGGACGACCAGTGCCGCGTCTCCGTGCGCGGACCGGATGGCCGGATCAGCGAGATCTCGCCGACGTAGCGCCGCACGCCGCCGGCGGCTCGGCTGAGCCGGCGGCGCGGCGCGGCGCGGCTCAGTGGCAGTTGCCGGTGCCGGCGTCGGTGACCGCGCCGGCCTCGGTGACGAAGCGCCAGTCGTAGGACGTGGGGCGCAGCACGAGCTGCAGGACCCCGTAGTCGACGACGTTGCGCGCCTCGGAGTTGGGCTTGGGGGCGTTGCCGCGCTGGTGGGAGTGGCCGCCGGCGCCGGAGATGAACTCGCGGACGCCGGTCTGCGGATCGGGCTGGCCGTCGGGGTTCTGCGGGGCGAAGCGCTCGTAGCCGTGGTCGTGGCCGTTGAGGATGAGGTCGCCGCCGGCGTCGTACAGCGCGCGGTAGAGCGGCCGGACCGCCTCTGACGGCCCTTCGAAGCCCGACGAGAACAGCGGGTGGTGCCAGAAGGCGAGCGTGCAGGGCTTGGAGTTGGTCGCGAGGTCCTGGCGCAGCCAGCGCTCCTGCGGCGAGCCGACCGAGCACGCGGCGGAGAAGAACTCGTCGGCCTCGTGCGCGCACTGGGAGTTCAGCGCCACGACGTGCCAGCGGCCGATGTCGAAGCTGTAGTAGCCGAAGGGGCGCGTGCCCGCGCGGCCCGTCTCCACGCCGGGGCCGTTCCAGTAGTCGAAGTAGCCCTGGGCGTTGGGCTCGCGGAACTCGTGGTTGCCCGGAATCGGCCAGGTGATGTTGCGGAAGCGGCCCCAGGTCGGGTCGTACGAGGCGGCGATGCGGTCCGAGCGGGCGTTCTCGTACTGCATGTCGCCGAGCATCAGGATCCCGCTGAGCTCCATGGGATAGAGCGCGTCGGACGTGTAGCGCTGGTGGCAGCGGTCGGCCGTCCCGAGGCCGCCGGCGTAGTCGATGTCGTCCGGCCCGCAGGCGATGTCGCCGACCGCGACGACCATCGGGTCCGCGCCGGTGGACTGCCAGTCGGGCTTGCGGGCGTCGGTCTTGGCGGGGGTCAGCCCCCGCACCCCCTTGCCGCTGGTGCGCATGACGTAGATCCGGCGGCGCTTCTTCGAGCCGGCGGCGTAGGCGATCCGCTTGCCGTCGGGCGACCAGACGGGCGACGTGGCCCCGTTGCGGCGCAGCTTCGTGAGCCGGCGCAGGCCGCCGCCGTCCGCGCGCATGACGTAGACCTGCGCGACCTCCTTCTTGCCGCGCTTGCGGCGCGTGAAGGCGATCTGCGCGCCGTCGGGCGACCACGCGGGCGCGTCGTCGTCGATCTTGCGGCCGCTCGTGAGGTGGCGCTCGGGCGTCCCTGGGGCGCCGCCGACCAGCCACAGGTCGCCGCGGCCGTCGGCGTCCTCGCGCACGAACGCGACACGGTCGGTCGAGGAGACGGCGGGCGCCCACTCGTCCTGGGGCGCGGCGGTGACCCGCTCGACGGTCCCGCTGACGTCCGTGCGGACGCGCAGGAGGTCGCGGTTGCCCTTGGGCCCGCGGACGAAGACGATCGCGTCGCCGGCGGCCGACCAGGCGGGATCGGCGTCGCGATCGGCCCCGACGGTGAGCTGGCGGCGCTGCTCGCCGTCGCCGTACATCGTCCACAGGTCGCCGCGGCTGGCGAAGGCGAGCCGCTTGCCCTGCGGGGAGAAGGCCGGATCGAGGACCGGCGCCGGGAAGCGCAGCCGCCGGGAGGTGGTGCCGCCGGCCGAGCGCAGGTAGACGACGCCGCGCTTGCTCGACGAGCCCTCGTGGACCAGCTCGCCGTTGCGGCCGGCGAAGGCGGCGCCGGCGTCGGGGGCGGCCACCGCCAGGACGGCGGCGAGCGTGGCGGTGAGGAGGAGAAGAGCGCTGGGGCGGGGCATCCGACCTTCGAACACGACCCCCGTGCGGACGTTGCGGCATGAGACCGTCCGGCCGGGGACACCGGCGCGCCTAAGCTCCCGCACCGCATGCGCTCGCCCCGCCCCTGGCCCGCGTACGCCGCGCTGGCGGTGATCCTCGGCGCCGGCCTGGCGCTGCGGCTCTACCACCTCGGTCACGGCCTGCCCGTCGTCTACCACGCCGACGAGGCGCAGCACTTCACGACGCGCGCCGTCCGGATGCTGGGCGGAGATCTCAACCCGCACTACTTCGACAACCCGTCGGCGTTCACCTATCTGATCTACGTCGCGCTGCGGGCGCTGCACGACTGGCCGGCGGGCCGCTACCTGGCCCACCCGACGCCGGCGTTCGAGACAGGGCGCGCGATCGCCACCGTCCTGTGCCTGCTCGGCGTGGCCGGGGTCTTCGCGGTCGGCCGGCGGCTGTGGGACGACGCCGCGGGCGTCGCGGGGGCGGCCGTGCTGGCCTTCGCGTTCCTGACCGTGGCCTACTCGCGGCTGGCCGTGACCGACGCCGGGGCGCTGCTGCCGGCGGTCGCGGCGGTGTACGCCGCCGTCCGCGCCCACGAGGACGGGCGGCTGCGGTGGTTCGCGCTCGGCGGCGCCGCGGTGGGGCTCGCCGTCGGGTTCAAGTACACGGCGGGGCTGGCCGGGGTGCCTCTGGTGCTCGCCGCCGCCCTACGGGTCCGAGGCGAGCCGCGCGTGCTCGCCGGGCTGGCCCTGTCGGCGGTGCTGGCGGCGCTGGTCTTCGTCGCCACGACGCCCTACTTCGCGCTCGACCTCGGCGCGGCGCTCGACGACCTGCGGACCCAGAGCCGCGCGGCCTCGCACGCCAAGCTCGGGCAGGACGACGGCAGCGGCGTGCTCTTCTACCTGCGCAGCCTGACCTGGGGGCTCGGCTGGCTCGCCGCCCTCGCCGCGGCGGGCGGGCTGGTGCTGGAGGCGCGCGAGCGCCCGGCGCGGGCGGCGCTGCTGGCCGTCTTCCCGCTGCTGCTCTTCGTCTACCTGTCGACCGCCGGGCGCCACTTCGGGCGCTGGCTGCTGCCCGCCTACCCCGTGCTGGCGCTGCTGGCCGGCTGCGCGCTCGCCCGGCTGGCCGCGCGGCTGCCGGCCCGGCGCCCGGCCGTCCGCGCGGCGGCGCTGGGCGCGCTGATCCTCGTCACCGTCGCCCAGCCGCTGTGGGCGAGCGTGCGCACCGGACGGCTGCTCGGGCGCGCCGACACGCGCGTGCTCGCCCGCGCCTACCTGGCGCGCACGCTTCCGGCCGGCGCCCGCGTGGTGATCGAGCCGGCCGTCCCGCGGCGCTTCTTCGGCGGGCGCTACGTCGCGGGCTTCCAGGCGCCGCCGCCCGACGCCGTCGCCGGCGGGCGCCCGCGGCGGTTCATCGTCTCGCTCGCGCCGTCGCGGATCGACGACTACCGGCGCGCGGGTTACTGCACGGTCATCGGCATCAGCCACATCGAGCAGCGCGCCCGGCGCTCGGGCCGGCGCCGCGTGCTCGCCTACTACGCGCGGCTGGCGCGCGAGTCGCGCGTGGTCTTCCGGGCCTCGCCGTTCCGCCGCGGCGCGAAGCCGCCGCCGTTCGACTTCGACTTCTCGACGCACCTCTACTACCCCCGGGCCTACGTCCGGCCCGGGCCGGTGGTCACCGTGCGGCGTCTGGACCGGTGCCTGCAGCGGGTCGGCGGGCCGGCGGCGCGCGTGGGACCCGACGGCCCCTCCCGCTAGCCTGCGGCGCGCTCGTGCGCTCCCCGCTCCGCCACCTGCTGGCCGTCGCCTGCCTGCTCGCCGCGCTGCCGGCCGCCGCCGCAGCGCCGGCCCAGGCCGCGACCTCGTCGCTGCCCACCGGGCGGCCCGCCACGACCGACGGTCCCGCCGGGCGCCTGGGCCTCGACGGCCGCTGGCTGTTCCGCCTCGATCCCGCCGACACCGGCCTCGACGAGCGGCTGTTCGCCCAGAAGTCGACCGCCGGCTGGGCGCCGGTCTCGATCCCCCACGCGTGGAACGCCAACGACGACTCCGACGCCAGCATGATCGGCACCGTCGGCTGGTACCGGCGCGACTTCCGCCTGCCGCGCATGGCCGGCAAGCCGACGTGGCTGATCCGCTTCCTCGCCGTCAACCACCGCATGGAGGTGTGGCTCAACGGGCGCCAGATCGGCGCCCACAGCGGCCCCTACCTCCCCTACGAGATCGCGCTGCGCGGCGTGCGCCTCAAGCGGGTCAACCGGCTCGTGGTCCGCGTCGGCAACCGCCGGCGCGCCGTCGACTTCCCGCCCGGCGCGGGCCTGGGCGGCGGCTGGTGGAACTACGGCGGGATCATCCGCGAGGTCGAGGTCCGGCCGGTGTTCGGGGTCGACGTCGCCGACGTGCGCGCGTTGCCGGTCCTCAAGACCCCGCGGTCGCCGGCGCGCGTGCGGATCCGCGCCGTCCTGCGCAACCACGACGACGAGGATCGGCGGGTCAGCGTCCAGGGGACGCTGGGCGGGATCCCGTTCCGCCTCGGCGGCCACCAGGTCGAGGCCGGCAAGAAGGTCGTCGCCGCGAAGACCGTGCTCGTGCGCCGCCCGCACCTGTGGTCGCCCGGCGACCCGTTCCTGTACCCGCTGACCGTCGAGGCGGTGTCCGAACGCGGAACCGCGCGGCGCTCGCTGCACGTCGGCATCCGCAGCATCGCGGTCGTCGACGGGCGGCTCGAGCTCAACGGGCGTCCCACCCGCATCCACGGCGTCGGCTTCCACGAGGACGTGCCGGGCCGCGGCAGCGCGCTGCTGCCCAACGACCGCCGCCGACTCGTGGCCCGGGCGGGCAGGGTCGGCGCGACGATGCTGCGCACGCACTACCCGATGCACCCGCACCTGCTCGAGCTGGCCGACAAGCTCGGCTTCCTGGTGTGGTCGGAGGTCCCGGTGTGGCGGATGAAGCCGCGCACGCTCGGCCGGCCGGGCGTCGTCAACCGAGCGATCGCCTTGTCGCGCGAGAACGCCGAGGTCAACGCCTCGCATCCGTCGATCTTCACCTGGTCGCTCGGCAACGAGCTGGCCACCCAGCCGACGGCCGTGGAGGCCGACTACTACGCGCGCGGCGCCGCGGCGGTCCGCGAGGTCGACCCGACGCGGCCGATCAGCGTCGCCCTGCAGACGCGCCAGCCGTTCACCTGCTTCGCCGCCGCCTACGCGCCGATCGACCTGCTGGGCGTCAACGAGTACTTCGGCTGGTACTCGGGCTCCAACGACGACCTCTCGCCCTACCTCGACGCCATGCGCGCCTGCCATCCGGGCCAGGCGATCATGATCACCGAGTTCGGCGCGGAGGCCAACCGCTCGGGCCCGTACGAGGAGAAGGGCACCTACGAGTTCCAGCACGAGTGGATCGGCCGCCACCTCGGCGTGTTCGCCACCAAGCCGTGGCTCAGCGGCGTGAGCTACTGGGCGCTCAACGAGTTCAAGGTCCGCCCGGGCTGGGCGGGCGGGAACCCGCGGCCCGAGCCGCCCTACCACCGCAAGGGCCTGCTGTCCTACGACGGGCGGCCCAAGCCCGCCTACGTGCTGATCCGCCAGGCCTTCGGTGGCCCGCGGGCGCGGGTCCGGACGCGGGGCCGCTAGGTTCTACCGCCGTCATGGGCGCCCCGCACACCCACGTGGTCATCCTCGCCGCCGGCAAGGGCAGCCGCCTCGGCGCCCTCTCGGCCGAGAGCCCCAAGTGGCTGCTCGACGTCGGCGGGGAGCTGCTGGCCGACCGTCAGCTCGAGGGGATCGCCCGCGCGCAGGACGCGATCGGCTCGGTCCGCGTCGTCACCGGCCACGCCGCCGGGGCGCTCGACCGGTTCCTGGCCGAGCGCGGCCAGGACCAGATCGCGACGGTCTTCAACCCCGACTACGCGACGATCAACAACTGGTACTCGGTGCTGCTGGCGCTGCGCGCGATCGAGGATCCCGAGGCGCGCGTGATCGTGGTCAACTGCGACATGTTCGCCGAGGCCGCCGACATGGCCGCGTTCTTCGAGGCCTGCGCGAGCACGGAGGAGGAGGCGCTGATCGCCGTCGACCTCGAACGCGTGCTGACCGACGAGTCGATGAAGGTGGAGGCGCGGCCCGACGGGACGCTGGACCGCATCGGCAAGGTCGGCATGGACGAGCCGGTCGGCGAGTACGTGGGGATGCTGATGGCGCGCGGCGCGGAGCTCGCGTCGCTGCGCCGCGAGCTGGAGGCCTTCGTCGGCGACCCCGCGGCGGTCAACGAGTGGTACGAGGGCGCGGTCGGCCGCGCGGCGGCCAAGGGCGCGCGCTGGACGATCTGGCCCATGCCCAGCACCCGCTGGGTGGAGATCGACGACGACGGCGACCTCGCCGCCGCGGTCGAGCTCGTGCGCGCGACGCGCTAGTCCTCGGCGAGCACGACCAGCCGGTCGCCCGGCGCGATCCGCAGGCGCTCGGACTTCGGCAGGTTGAGCCGGACGCCGTAGGCGGCCTCGGGATCCTGCGCCGCCGCGGCGTGCCGGTAGCCGATCGCCACCTCGCCGCGGCGGGCGGCCGCCTCGACCAGCGTGCGGTAGGCCACCTCGGCGCCCTCCGCCACGTAGTGGTCGGCCGCGCGGAGGTAGAGCTCGGACCCCTCGGCCG
>DASVQH010000350.1:0-4909 GCA_036389195.1 Solirubrobacteraceae bacterium | reverse complement strand
CGGATCTTCAGGCTTCGGCACCGCGAGTGCGCCGGCGGCGTACCGTCTGCGGCGTGGTGGTCGAGTCGCTGATCGTGGCCATGCTCGCCGTGGCCCGCCCGCCGGAACGCCCGCCGGACGTGCAGGGCACCTACTTCCGCGGCGGCGCCGGCGCGCCGGTCGTCGTGTGGGGCGGCTCCTCGGGACGGCCGCCGGATGCCCTGGCCGCGAGGCTGGCGGCCGCCGGCCACCCCGCGTTGTCGGTGCGGTACTTCGGTCGCGGGGACCTCCCCCACGAGCTGGCCCGTGTGCCGCTCGAGTACTTCGCGCGGGCCATCCGGGTGCTCGACCGCCAGCCGGGCGTCGACGGGCGCCGCATGGTCGTCCTGGGCAGCTCGCGCGGCAGCGAGGCCGCGCTGCACGTCGCGGCCGCGTACCCGCGGCTGGTGCACGGCGTGATCGTCACGGCGCCGAGCTCGAAGGCGTACTCCGCGCCGTACGACCTCAGCGTCTCCGCCTGGACGTACCGGGGCCGGGAGGTGCCGTACGCGCGCCTCGACGGCGCCGATCCGGCGACGGAGCCGAGGTCCGTGATCCCCGTCGAGCGGATCCGTGGCCCCGTGCTGCTGGGAGCGGGAGCGAACGACGCCTTCTACGACTCGGCCGCCTACGCCGCCGCGATCGTGCGCCGGCTCAGACGGCGCCGCTTCGGCTTCCGCGTCCGCTCCGTCGTCTTCCCCCACGCGGGGCACTCGGTCGCCGACCGGCTCATGCCGGACATCCTGCGCTTCCTCGACCAGATCTAGCGGCCGGCGCTACTTCGTGCCCGCCACGCGCGCGACCTCGGCGATGCTGGTGAGGCCGCGGCGGACCTTCTCCAGCCCGTCCTCGCGCAGGCGCATCATGCCCTCGTCGACCGCCACGCGGGCGATCGCGTCGGCGGTGTCGCGGGCCACGCACATCTGCCGCACGGTCTCGGAGATCCACATGACCTCGTAGAGGCCGATCCGGCCCTTGTAGCCCGTACCGGCGCAGCGCGCGCAGCCGACCGGCTCGTAGCACTCGAGCGCGCCGACGTTGAAGCCGTTGGCCATCATCACGTCGGTCGAGACGACCGTCCGCTGCTTGCACTCCTCGCAGAGCATCCGCGCGAGGCGCTGGGCGACGACGCAGTCGACCGCCGAGCCGACCAGGAACGGCTCGATCCCCATCTCGATCAGGCGGGTGATCGCCGTCGGCGCGTCGTTGGTGTGCAGCGTGGAGAGGACGAGGTGGCCGGTGAGCGCCGCCTCGACGGCGATCTGCGCCGTCTCGCGGTCGCGGATCTCGCCGACCATGATGATGTCCGGATCGGCGCGCATCATCGCGCGCAGCCCGTTGGCGAAGGTCAGGCCGGCCTTGGGGTTGACCTGGACCTGCGTGATGCCGTCGAGCTGGTACTCGACCGGGTCCTCGATCGTGATGATGTTCTTGTCGACGGTGTTGAGGACGTTGAGCGCGCCGTAGAGCGACGTCGACTTGCCCGAGCCGGTCGGGCCGGTCACGAGCACGGCGCCGTGGGCCTGGGAGAACGCCTTGACGAACCGCTCGTGGGCCTGCGGCAGCATCCCGAGCTGCTCGAGCTCGATCATCACCGAGCTCTGGTCGAGGATGCGCATGACGACGTTCTCGCCGTGCGACGCGGGGAGCGTCACGACGCGGACGTCGATGTGGCGGTTCTCCAGCGTCATCGAGATGCGGCCGTCCTGGGGCAGGCGGCGCTCGGCGATGTCGAGGTCGGAGAGGATCTTGATGCGCGAGATCACCGCGGGGACGTTGGCCTGCGGGACCGTCGCCGCCTCGTGGAGCACGCCGTCCACGCGGTAGCGGACGCGCATGTCGAGCTCGCCGGGCTCGAAGTGGATGTCGGAGGCGCCGCGGTCGGCGGCCTCGGCGATGACCTTGTGGACGAGCCCGATGACCGACGCGTCCTCGTCGCCCGTGAAGGAGATCTGGGTCGACTCCGGCACGTAGGACTGGTGCTGGGGCTGCGGCGGCTCGGGCGCCGCCGGCTCGACGAAGAGCTCCTCTTCCTCCTCGACGATGTCCTGCAGGCCGATCGTGGCCAGGCCGTCGGGGTCGTTGAGGCGCTCGACGATGAAGTGGATGTCCGAGCGGCTGGCCACCGCCGGGCGGACCTCGTAGCCCGTCATCACGGCGATGTCGTCGACGGCGAGGACGTTGGCCGGGTCGGCCATCGCGACCAGCAGCGTGCGGTCGTTGACGAACGAGACCGGGACGGCCTGGTAGCGCTGCACCGCCGCCGGCGCGACGAGCTTGGCGGCGGCCGGGTCGACGCGGTAGCTGCGCAGCGAGAGGTGGTCGAGCCCGAAGCGCTCGGCGACCCCGCGCGAGAGCTGCTCCTCGTCGATCAGCCCGTTGGAGAGCAGGACGATCTCGGGCGCCGAGCCGTTCGTCTCCGCGATGTGCATCGCGCCTTCCATCTGGACGCGATCGACGAAGCCGAGGTCGACCAGGACGTCGGCGAGCATGCGGCCCGAGCCGCCGCGGCGCGACGGGGTGGTGACGCCGTCCCAACGGCGGGACTGCGGCTTGACGGGGGCTTGGAGTGGCGGGTTCATCGGCTGGGTTCAGGGTGCTCTGGCGGCTTCGCGCATCGCGTCGCGCGGTGCGGGCCGGCCGGTCCAGCGTTCCAATGACGCAGCGCCCTGGGCGACCAGCACTTCCAGACCGTCGATCCCGACTGCTCCCTTGGCATGTGCCGTCCTGGAGAGCTCGGTCCCGCCGACCCGGTAGACCATGTCAACCACGCAGCTTCCGGCAACCACCGTATCGGCGGGCAGGGGCAAGCCCTTGAACGCGTCCAGCCCGATCGACGTCGCGTTGACGACGATCTCCGCTGCGATCGGCGCGTCGACCACCCGCCCGCCGCCGATCTCGGCGACCATCCGCTCCGCACGCTCGCGGGTCCGGTTGTGCACCGCGACGTCGCGGGCGCCCGCCTGCAGGAGCGCGTACAGCGCGGCGCGGGCGGCCCCGCCGGCCCCCAGCACGAGCGCGGTGCGGCCGGCCGGGTCGTGCTCCGGCGGGATGACCTCGAGGATGCCCGGGGCGTCGGTGTTGTCGGCGTGGATGGCGCCGGTGGCGGGGTCGAAGGTCAGCGTGTTGGCGGCGCCGATCGCGCGGGCGGTCGGCGTGGCGGTGGTGGCGAGGGCGAGCGCCGCCTCCTTGTGGGGGATCGTCACGTTGATGCCGCGGAAGCCGTGCGCGGGCAGCGCGCGCACCGTCTCGGCGAACCGGTCCGGCGGCAGCGGCAGCCGCAGGTAGCGCCACTGCGGCGCGAGGCCGAGCACCTGCAGGGCCGCGTTCTGCATCGCCGGCGACTTGGAGTGGGCGACGGGCCAGCCGGCGACGCCGAGGCGGATGGTCCCGTCGGCGGGCGCCGTCATGGGCGGCCTCGCGCCCCGCTCAGGGCGCCTGGCCGCCGTTGGCGTCGCGCGCGGCGTTGTAGCGGGCGACGTCGCGCTGGAACTCGGCGTCGGTCGAGGAGAACGCGTGCTCGCCCTTGCCGTCCGGCTTGACCACGTAGTAGAGGTAGTCGACCTTGGCCGGCTTGGCCGCCGCCTGGATCGACGCCAGCCCGGGGTTGCCGATCGGCGTCGGCGGCAGGCCGCGCCGCAGGCGGGTGTTGTAGGGGCCGTCCTTGGCGAGCTCGGACTGGCGGATCGGCCGGGTCCAGTTGTCGGTCGCGTAGCGGATCGTCGCGTCGATGCCGAGCGGGATGCCCTGCTTGAGGCGGTTGTAGATGACCGCGGCGACGAGCGGGCGCTCGCGGTCGATCTGCACCTCGCGCTCGATCATCGAGGCGATGATCGCCACGTCGTAGCGGGTGAGGTTGCCGCGGCGGGCTCGTGCGTAGTCCACGTCGGCCGTGTTGTCGCGGTAGCCGGTGAGCTGGCGCTCGACGATGTCGCGCGCGTCGGAGCCCTCGGGCAGCGTGTAGGTGGCCGGGAAGAGGTAGCCCTCCAGCGTGCGGGCGTTCGACGGCAGGCCGAGCTTGCGGGCGCGCTTGAGCAGCGCCGGGCTCCGCGTCGCCTTCAGGTAGTCGCCCTCGATCCCGTCCTCCTTGAGCTTCGGAGCGGTCTCGGCGGCCGTGCGGCCCTCGGGGATGGTCAGCTTGAAGGTCTTGACGGCCTTGACGCGCGGGCCGCGGGTCAGCGCGTCGATCGCCGCGCCGTTGGACATGTCCTTGGGCAGGGTGTAGTCGCCGGGGCGCAGGCCGCCGCGGCGCCCGGTGATCGTCGCGTTGAGGACGAAGAAGCGGCTCGAGCCGATGACGCCGCGCTGCTCGAGCACGTCGCCGATCGTGCCCGCGTCGGCGCGGGCGGGGATGGTGACGGCGACCGCGCCCTTGCCATCCCCGTGGAACGGCTGGAACGTCGCGTTGAGCACGTAGGCGAGCACGGCGATGATCACGAGCGCCGCGATGACCACCGCGCGCCGCGGGCCGCGGCGTTCGCCGGGCACCGGGGCGCCGGCCGTGGCGCCGCCGCCGTTGCGCTCGCCGACGGCCAGCGGCCGCGTCGGCGCCAGACGGTCCTTGCCCCGCTCGGGGCGCCAGCGGGCGCCGCGCTGCGGCGGGCCGGCCGGGCGCAGCGGGACGGCGGGAAGGGCTTCCGACGGTGCCGGCGGCGGCGGGTCGGGCGCCGCGGGCATCGCCCACTCCGACGTGCGGTCGTCCGGCCCGGCGGTCTCCGGGATCGCCTCCCACTGCTGGGTGGCGTGCGGGTCCGGCTCCGGGACGGCGTCGTCCTGCGCCTCGGCGGGCGGGGCCGTGTAGTGCTGGGGCTCGTACGGCGAGGGCGCGGCCGGCGCGTGGACCTCCGTGGCCGGCTCGTCCACGGGGGGCGCGGCGTGGGCCGCGGGGGCC
>DASVQH010000349.1:0-1650 GCA_036389195.1 Solirubrobacteraceae bacterium | reverse complement strand
TGGAGACCGAGACGTTCTGCCCCTGCGCGACGGCGCTCTCCTGGGTGGACGCGTAGGACTGGCGCAGGCTCTCCAGCGAGGTCTGCAGCTGCGCGCGGCGGGCGGAGCTGCCCGAGGCCGCGTCGTCGAGCGAGGCGAGCTCGTCGGCGAGCTCGCCGATCTGCCGGTTCAGCCGGTCCAGGCGCGTCTTGGTGGTCTTGGTCAGCGACGCCTGCTGGGCGTCGACGAACACCTCGGCGTAGGTGTTGGCGATCTCCTGGGCGCGCCGCGGGCTGCGGTCGAGCGCCGAGATCTGCAGCAGGCGGGTGGCCGGCACGACCTCGACGGAGACCTTGGAGTCCAGCTCGTCGGTGTTGACGCCCGGCAGCCGCGCGGCGACCTGACGCTGCAGGTCCTCGGTCTGCAGCAGCTTCGCGTAGGTCTGCGCGAGGATGTCGTCGAGCTGGACGGCGTCGGCGCCCGCGCCGATCTGCCGGTTCTCGCCGACGAACAGGGTCGAGACCCCGCGGTACTCCTTGGGCAGCGCCAGCGTCATCGCCGCGGCGGCCAGGAACACGGCCGCGGCCACGGCGAGGAACACCCGGCGCTGGCGGCGATAGAAGATGTCGAAGAGCTGAAGCAGGCTCATGCCGGGGTGCGCGGGAGTATGGCAACCGACGCCGACGCGTCGGACCGCGTCACTGAACGTAGCGCCCCGGCCCTCCCATGTGGTGTCAGCGGACCGTCCGATGGGCAGCACGTGCGGCGCGCGCACGACGGCGGGCGGCGCGCGCCCGGCGGGCCTTGCGCGACGCGCTGGCCCCGGTCGCCGCGGCGCGGAACGCGGCCAGCGCCGGCTTCGGCGTGCCGTCGACCCGCGTGAGCCCGAAGTGGTCGGTGCGCGACGTCGAGTCGACCGCGCGGTCGCGCAGGTTGTAGTAGATCGCCACCGGCACGTAGCTCCACTTGCGCGCCTGGGCGAGCGCCTGGCCGATGTAGCGCGCCTGCACGTCGGCGTCGACGCCGTTGCGGTACGGGGCCGCGTCGCGCACGCGCGTCGTGCTCCAGCCGAACTCCGTGAGCCAGATCGGCTTGTAGATCCCGCGGCGCACGAGCGCCCGGCGCACCGCGGGGATGCCGCGGACGAAGCTCGTGTTGACCCAGTCGTCGCTCCCGGGGTCCAGCGGCGACTTGTCGTTGGCGTACGGGTGGACCGAGAAGGCGTCGAAGCTGCTGCCCATCCCGTTGGCGAAGAGCTCCTCGGTGAACTTGAAGTCCGCCGTCGAGAGCGCGCCGGCGAGGAACTTCACGCCCGGCGCGGCGGCCTTGGCCTTCGGGTAGGCGGCGCGGACGAGCGCGGCGTAGCGGCGGGCCTTGTCGGGGCCGGGGTTGAAGGTCTCGTGGTTGGGCTCGTTCCACATCTCCCAGGCCGCGACCCGCGTGCCGTAGCGGCGGGCCAGGTAGGCGAGCGCGTCGCCGTAGTCGGCCGGGCGCGTGGGGAGGTAGCGCTGGACGCCGCGCTCCCACCACTTGCCGCTGCAGCCCTGCTTGAGCGACTCGGGCGCGCTGGAGGCCCAGCACGGCGCGTCGGCGAACATCAGCAGAAGCTTGATGTCGCGGGCCTCGGCCATGGCGACGACCGCGTCGAGCCGCTTGAGGTGCCAGGCGTTC
>DASVQH010000348.1:0-2462 GCA_036389195.1 Solirubrobacteraceae bacterium | reverse complement strand
TGCCGGGGCCGAGCGCGCGGTCCGGCAGGGCGCGTTCGACGTCGGCGAGCATGGTCGCGGGCAGCCGGTCGAAGGTGCGGGGGCCGCGCTGGTGCAGGACGGCGGCGACGTCGAGGGCGCCGGCCGCGCGCGCGACGACCTGGCCGACCTGCGGGTCGGTCGCCGCCTGGGCGGCGAGGCGCGGCGGCGCGCCGTCCGCGTCGGCGGTCGCGTCGTCGTCGCCCGGCGCGAGGTGGACGCCGCACCAGTCGCCCAGCAGCGGGACGGCCAGCGACGCGACGGTGCGGACGGTGGCGTCGAGGTCGAGGTTCTCGGCCAGCGCCTCGCCGGCGTCGGAGAGCAGCTTCAGCGAGCGCGCGGTCGCGTCGACGCGCTCGCCGGCCGCGCGCTCGCGCTCGACGAGCTCGAGGTTCTCGATCGCCGCGGACGCGAGCTGAGCGAGCGTGACGATCAGCGCCTCGTCGTCGGCGTCGAAGTCGCCGACCGCGCCGTCGACGGTGGCCTTGTCGGAGAGCTGGATCAGCCCGAGGTTCTGGCCGCGGCGCGAGACCAGCGGCGCGGCGAGGTAGTTCGGCAGCGGCGGATGGTCGGGGGCGTCGCGCAGGGCGCGGTAGTCGGGGTGGCGGACGAGCTCCTGCGGCGTGAGCCGGATGGGGCGGTTCGTGCGCGTCACGGCGTTGAGCACGCCGAGGCCCTTGGGCACCTGCTCGTAGCCGCGCCAGGCGGCGTACTTGTCGGACAGCGACACGTGCGTGATCGCCTCGGTCCAGCCGCGCACGAGCCGGCTCGTGACGGCCTGGTGCGCACCGACCATCTCGCGCGCGCCCTCGGTCACGGTCCTGAGGAGGCCTTCCAGCGTGGGCTCGCGGCTGACCGCGGCGGCCACCTCCGCCAGGCGCTTGAGCTGGGCCGAGCGGGAACCGGGCGCGTCGCCGCCCGCGTCGACGTGGACGCTCGCCAGCTCGAGATCCTCGCCCGGCGTCGTGATCCCCGGCTCGTCGGGCACCCCGGGAGCGTACCGACGCACCTGGTCCGCGCTGCGGCGGCGGCGCGGCTGAGCGTCTACGCGCCAGGACGACGGGGCGCCGTAAGGGAGGGCGGCGGCGGCGCTCGACGGAGCATGACCGCTCTCCTCCTGCATCCGCCGACGCCCCAGCTGCTCAGCGCCGCCGCCGACGCGCTGGCCTGCGCCGGCCCCGACGACGCCGCCGGCGCCTGGCCCGCCGTCCTCGCCCATTCCGTCGCGGTCACCGCGCTGGCGGGCCGCGCCGCCGCGTGCGCGGGGTTCGCCGCCCGCGACGTGGCCGCCGCGCGCGCGTGCGCGCTCCTGCACGACATCGGCAAGGCGCGCGTGCCCGGCGAGCTGCTGGGCAAGCCGGGCCGGCTGGCCGCCGACGAATGGGCGCTCGTGGAGGCGCACTCGGCGGCGGGCGCGGAGATCGTGGCCGGCGTGCCGATGCTCGCGCACCTCGCGCCCGCGGTCCGCGCGGTGCACGAGCGCTGGGACGGCTCCGGGTATCCCGACGGCCTGTGGCGGCGCGACATCCCGCGCACCGCGCGCCTCGTCGCCGCGTGCGACGCCTACGTCGCGATGACCGAGCACCGCGCCTACGGCCGCCGCGCGACGCACCGCGAGGCGCTCGCCGAGCTGCGCGCCGGCGCGGGAAGCCAGTTCGACCCCTGCCTGGTGGGGGCGGTGGCCGTCGCGGCAGCCGCCGGCCGCCCGGCGCCGCGGGCGCGCGCGATTGCGACAATCGCCGCCGATGCGACCGTCTGCGCCGCCGTCTGATGTGTCTCTGGCGGCCCGGGCGGGCGCCGGGGACCGCAACGCGTTCGCCGCGCTGTACGACCGGCACGCCGCGCGGGTCCACGCGTTCTGCGAGCGCACGCTGGACTCGCCGCACGACGCCGCCGACGCGACCCAGCAGGCCTTCCTCGGCCTCCTGCGGCGGCTGCGCGCGCCCGGCCGCGAGCCGGTGGCCGAGCCCGCGGCCTACCTCTACGCTTCGGCGCGCAACGCGTGCTCCCGGATCTTCGCGGCGCGCGGGCGCGTCGACGTGACCGACGCGCCGCCCGAGCCGGCGCCCGATCCTGGCCCGTCGGCCCCTGAGGTGTCGGTGCTGGTGGCGTCGCAGCGCGCCGACGTGCGCGCCGCCAACCGCCGCCTCCCCGCGCGTCAGCGCCAGGCGCTCGCGCTGCGCGAGCTCGGCGAGCTCTCCTACGCGGAGATCGGCGACATCCTCGAGGTCGACGCCAACGCGGTCGCCCAGCTGCTGTGGCGCGCGCGGCTCGGGCTGCGGGCCGGCGTACGCCGCGCGGCGCTCGACGCGGTGGCCCCGCTGGCCCCCGCCTGCGAGCGCGCCCACGCGCTGGTCGCCGCCGGACAGGACGGGCGCGCCCCGTCCGGCGACGACGCGGCGTTCCTCGACGATCACCTCGCCGGCTGCCGGCGCTGCCAGGCC
>DASVQH010000347.1:0-4571 GCA_036389195.1 Solirubrobacteraceae bacterium | reverse complement strand
CGGGCACGGGACCTCGCTCGGCGAGCCGCCGAGGTTCGAGATCACCCGGCCGGTGCCGCGGCAGGCGGTGCAGGCCGACGCGTCGGCGCTCTGGGTGTCCGGCGGCTCGGAGCTCACGGGCCGGAGACCCTAGCGGGCGCCCGGCGGCGGGATCGAGGTGCGCTTGCGGGGCGCGTCGGTGACGGCGGCGGCGGGATTGGCCCGCCGGTCGGTCGGGAGGTGGCGGCGCTGCGCGGGCGCGACCTCGCGATCGGTCAGCGGCCGGTCGACGCCCAGCTCGGCGAACGCGCTCTCCGCCGCGACGGCGTCGCTGACGCGGGCCAGCAGGCCGAAGACGGTCGGCGTGCCCAGCGGCGAGCGCGCGGCCAGCGCCGACACGAAGGCCGGATCGAAGTGGGCGGTGACGACCTCGTGCTCGAGCGGCTTGACGAACACGAGCGCGAGATTGGGCGCCGCTTCCACCAGGGACGGCAGCGCCGAGCCCGACCGCTGCGTCCACAGCCAGCCCTCGACGCCCTCCGAGGCGGGGATCACCGCGTCGGGGCCCATGCGGTGCAGGATCGGGAAGCGGCCGTCGAGCTCTCCGGCCGAGGCCGAGCCGCGGTCGACGGTGGCCACCGCGACGAGCCCGGCCGGGATGGTCAGCGGCCGCTGCAGGACCGCGGGATGCTCGAACACGATCTCCGTGCCGACGAGCCGGATGCGGCCCTCGCTCGTCTCGCCACCGGTCAACCGGCGCAGGAGCCCGCCCTTGCCCTGCGGCGCGTCGAGGCGCAGGACGATCTCCTTCGTGCGCGTGCGCATGCCGCCCTGACGCAGGGGCCGGCCGGGGGGCGGGCTGGAGGGCGGCGGGGTCGACACGCGCCTGACGCTACCGGGACCGGCGCACGACGTCTTGTCCCCGGCGCTTTCGCACCACCACGAAGGTGTCCTCGCGGCGCTCGACCGACTCGACCTCGGGCACCTGGTGCCCCGGCACGACCGCGAACAGCAGGTCGTCGGCGCGGACGACGGCGTACTGGTCGAGGGTCAGCGCGACGGTGTCCCGGCAGGCGGCGCTGGAGCACTCGCAGACGAACGCGACGGCCTCCGCCGGCGCGAGCAGCGGGGCGACGTCGGACGCCAGCCGCTCGTTGAGCTCCCGGAACCGGGCCTCGTTGAGAGCCAGGCGCGTGGCCGTGACGTCGTCCATCAGGCGGCCGATGATAGGCGCGCCGTCAGCGCACGCGCAGGACGAGCAGCGCGATGTCGTCGCGGGGCGGGCCGCTCTGCAGCGCCACCGCGGTGCGCTGGACGGCGTCGGCGATCTCCGCGGCGTCGCGGCCGGCGTGCCCGAGGAGGGTCTCGGCGAGCCGCCGGTCGCCGTAGGACGGGTCGCGCGTGCGCAGCTCCGTGACGCCGTCGGTGTAGAGCACCATGACGTCGCCCGCGTGCAGCCGCAGCGTCCGGGTCGCGAACTCGGGGTCCTCGACGCCGCCGACCAGGCTGCCGCGGACGTCGACGCGCTCGAGCTCCCCGCCGGCGCGGAGCACGAGCGGCGGCGGGTGCCCGCCGGTGGCCACGGTGACCAGCGCGGACCCCGGCGACGGGCACACGCGCGCGTAGACCACCGTGCAGAAGCGCGTCGAGAGCGTGTCGGCCAGCATCGCGCGGTTGAGGACCTGCAGGTTCTCGATCGGATCGGCGTCGCGGATCGCGGCGGTGCGCAGCGTGTGGCGGACCAGCGACGTCAGCGCCGCCGCCTCGGGGCCCTTGCCGGTCACGTCGCCGATCAGCGCCGCCCACACGCCCTCCTCCCCGGTCGGGAACACGTCGTAGAAGTCGCCGCCGACGTCGTTCTGGTCGCCCGCGGCCAGGTAGCGCGCCGCCACCTCGACGTGCGGGACCTCGGGCAGCCGGCGCGGCAGCAGCCCCGCCTGCAGCGTCTTGGCGATGTGCGAGCGCTCCGTGTACAGCTGGGCGTTGCGGATGTGCAGCGCCGCCCGCGCGGCGAGCCCCTGGGCGAGCGACGCGTCGTCGGAGTCGAACGACCGCCCGGACTCGGCCATCGCCAGCGCCAGCGCGCCGATGACCGCGTCCGCCGTGCGCAACGGCACCACGAGCGAGGCGCGCAGCCCCAGCCCGCGGAGGATCTCGAGGTGCTCCCGATCGCGCGCCGCGGTGATCAGCAGCGCGTCGGGGACGTCGTCCACCAGCTCGGGCTCGCCGGTGGTGATGACGTGCCCCGCGCCGGCGACGTCGTCGAGCCGCGGGCGGTACCGGTCGGCCAGCTCGCGGGCCAGGCTCGTGCGCGCGGGGTCGGTGTGGGCGGCCGCGACGGTCCGCAGCTCGCCGCCCGCGTCGCGGATGGTGATCGTGCACCAGTCGGCGATCGCCGGGACGGTGATCTCGGCGACCTCCTGCAGCGTGGTCTCGAAGTCCATCGAGGTGGCCATGCGGCGGCCGGCCTCGGCGAGGAACTCCGTGCGTTCCCGCGCGCGCTCCGACGCCCGCTGGGCCTCCTCGGCCCGCAGCTGGGCCGCCTGGGCGTGGGCGCGCGCGACCAGCGCGTCCTTCAGCGCCCGCCCGCGCTCGGCCTCGACGCGCCGCAGCTCGGTGACCTCGATCACCGCTCCGGCGACCCCGAGGGTCTCCCCCGCACCGTCGACGACCGGGTAGTAGGACACCAGCCAGTGCCGCTCGACGCCCGGCTGGGCCGGCGTCGCTCCCGTCACCTCGACCGGCTCCGCGGTGGCCGCGCCGGTGGCCAGCACCCGCTCGAGCCGCTGCTCGACCTCCGCGCCGAGCTCCTCGCCGAGGACCTCAACCGGGGTGCGGCCGACGTGCTCGGCGACCGACCGCCCGTTGATCGCGGCCAGCGCCTCGTTGATGCGGCGGTAGCGCAGGTCGACGTCCCAGAAGGTGAGGCCGACCGGCGCGTGCGTGAAGAGCGCGTCGAGCAGCGCCGGCGATTCAGGCATCCCGCCGTCGGAGGCTAATACGAGGCCCGCGCCGGCGTGTCAGAGCGCGAAGGTCATGCGCACCTCGGTCCCCGGCCCGTCGGCCGGCGTCCGGACCTCGACCGCGCACGCGAGCTGCCGGATGATGCCCAGGCCGAGCCCGGCGCCCGGGCTGTCGGACCGCGGCGCCATGCCGCCGCCGTGATCGCGCACCCGGACCTCGAGCGCGTCGCCGGCCCGCGCGGCGCTGACCGTGAAGGTCCCGCCGGCGTGCATGATCGCGTTCGCGCACGCCTCGCTGACCGCCAGGCGGATGTGGTGCAGGGCCAGCTCGCCGGCGCCGAAGCCGCGGGCGAACCTCGCGACGCCGCGGCGGGCGTCGGCCACGTGCGCGGCTTCCGCCGGCCAGGTCCGCTCCCAGGTGCGCGTCGCGACGGCGTTCATCCACCAGGGGTGCCCAGTCGGGCCGCGCGGGACACGTCTCCCCGACCGACCTGTAAGCGGTCTACCAGGGAAGCTCCAGGCCGGAAGCTCGGCGCGACGGCCCGAGCGCCCGGCGCGGACCGGGGGGTCGACCCGTGGATCCCCGGGCGCGAGGCGGGCCGCCGGCCGACGAGGCTTGGCGGCGTCCCCCACCCGACAGGAGCCGTTCATGAGCTCACTCTCCCCCGTCCCCGAAGGCCCCGGCTCGGTCTCCGGCGCCCCCGACCTCCCCGAGGGGTTCGCCGACACGTTCGAGGGCCGGTACGTCGACACCGGCGAGCTGCGCATGCACGCGGTCGTCGGCGGCGAGGGCCCGCCGCTGCTCCTGGTGCACGGCTGGCCGGAGAGCTGGTACGCCTGGCGCCTGCTGATGCCGGCGCTCGCGCGCGACTTCTCGGTCGTCGCGGTCGACCAGCGCGGCATGGGCCTCTCCGACAAGCCCGCCGGCGGCTACGACACCGGCACCCAGGCCCGCGACATGCTCGCCGTGATGGAGGCGCTGGGGCACGAGCGCTTCGCCGTGGTCGGCCACGACACCGGCTTCACGATCAGCTACGCGCTGGCCGCCGACCACCCGGACCGGATCGCGCGTGCCGCCCTGATCGAGATCCCGGGCTCCCCCGGCACCTCGCCCGGGCCGCCGATGTTCGTCCCCGGCCCGCTCAACGCCCGGCTCTGGCACATCCCGTTCAACCGGATGGAGAGCGACCTGACCGAGAAGCTCGTCAGCGGCCGCGAGGACGCCTTCTTCGGCTACGAGTTCGCGATCCAGGGCTCGACGCTGCCCGACGACGTCATCGCGTACTACGTCGGCCTGCTGTCGAACCCCGAGTCCCTGCGCGGGAGCTTCGGCTGGTACCGGGCGTTCGACGCGATCATCGCGCAGGACCGCGAGCGCAAGGAGACCAAGCTGCCGATGCCGGTCCTGGGGATCGGCGGCGAGCGCAGCTACGCCGACCATGTCGCGGGCGCCCTCGAGCCGGTCGCCGAGCACGTCGAGGGCGTGGTGGTCCCCGGCGCGGGCCACTTCCTCGCCGAGGAGGCGCCGGACGCGCTGCTGGCGGCGCTGACGTCGTTCCTCGCGCCCTACCGGGAGGAGGCGGCGGCGCGGCCGCGGGCGATCGCCTGAGCCCGCACGACGGCCGGCCC
>DASVQH010000346.1:0-2140 GCA_036389195.1 Solirubrobacteraceae bacterium | reverse complement strand
TGCTCTACTCGGGCGGCCTGGACACGAGCGTGATGCTCAAGTGGATCCAGGACGAGTACGAGGCGGAGGTCGTGGCCCTCACGGTCCACCTCGGCCAGCCCGGGGAGGACTACGACGTCGTCAAGGGCAAGGCGCTGCAGCTGGGCGCCCTGGACTGCCACGTGGTCGACGCGCGCGAGGAGTTCGCGCGCGAGTACATCGCCCCGGCGATCATGGCCAACGCCGACTACGGCGACGGGTACCCGCTCTTCACCGCCCTCGGCCGGCCGCTGATCGCCAAGCTGGCCGTCGAGTACGCCCGCAGGACCGGGTGCGACACGATCGCCCACGGCTGCACCGGCAAGGGCAACGACCAGGTGCGGATCGAGTCGACGATCGCCACGCTGGCCCCCGAGCTGAAGGTCATCGCGCCGGTCCGCTCGTGGCAGATGGGGCGCGACGAGGAGATCGCCTACGCGCGCGACAACGGGATCCCGGTCAAGGGCGGCACCGAGGCGGCGCCGTACTCGATCGACGACAACCTGTGGGGCCGCTCGAGCGAGGGCAAGTGGATCGAGGACCTCTCCCACGCGCCCGACGACGACGTCTTCCAGCTCGTCACCCGCCCCGAGGAGGCGCCCGACGAGCCGCAGGTCGTGGAGATCGAGTTCGAGGCGGGCATCCCCGTCGCCCTCGACGGCGAGCGCCTCGGGCTGGTCGACCTGCTCGAGCGCGCGGCCGAGATCGGGTGCCGGCACGGCGTCGGGATCGTCGACCACATCGAGGACCGGATCGTCGGCCTGAAGGTCCGCGACATCTACGAGGTCCCCGCCGCCGCGCTCGTGCTGACCGCGCACCGCGAGCTCGAGCGCCTGTGCGGGACCATCCACCAGAACCAGTTCAAGCCGCGGCTGGACCAGCAGTGGGCCTACCTCGTCTACGCCGGGCTGTGGTGGGAGCCGCTGCGCACCGACATCGAGGCCTACATCTCGCACGTCAACCGCCGCGTCACCGGGACGATCGGGCTCAAGCTCTTCAAGGGCTCGGTCCGGGTGGTCACGCGCGCGAGCCCGAACGCGGTCTACGACGCGACCCTGGCGACCTTCGCCGAGTCCGGCGGGCTGTTCTCCCAGAACGCCTCGCCCGGGTTCATCGAGATCTGGTCGCTGCAGTCGCGGATGGCCCACCGGCTGCGCTCCGACGGCGACGTGTAACGTCCCCGCCCATGATCTACACGCTGATCGGCAAGGCGGTCGTCAAGGCCGCCAAGCTCTTCCTGCGCCGGAAGTACGGCCCGACCTACCTGCCCAAGCCGATCATCGCCGGTGGGCTGGTCGCGCTGGTGGTCGGCGTGCTCCTCGTGCTCGGCCGCCGGGACTCCGGCACCGACTGAAGCCGAGGCGCCGCCGGTCTCTCTGAGACCATCGGAAGCCGATGCAACCGATGTCCGCCGACGCCCACGGCCTGACCATCGAGGCGGTCGAATGGCTCCCGTCCGGCGGGGGCACCGGCCTCGTGCGGGTGCGCGGCCGCTGGTCGACCCCTGAGCGCCGGGAGCTCGAGCTGCCGGTGCTCATCGCGCGCACCGGCGCGGAGTCCGTGCGCCACGTCTCGCTGCCCGACCCGCGGGCCGGCCGGGACTGGAGCGTGTGGCGAGGCGCCTACCTCGTGCGCGCCGAGGCGGTCGAGGCGGGCGCGCCGCTGGAGCTGGAGCTGGCCGGCGGGGCGCGCGTCGCGCTGCCGGCGCCCTCGCGCGGCCTGGGCGCCGCGCCGGCGGCCCCGGCGGTGCCGGCGGCGAGCGCCGCCGCGCCCGCTCTGCCCGAGCCGGGCGGTCAGGTCATCGACCGCGCGGTGCTCGCCGAGCGGCGGGCGCGGCGGGCCGAGGCCGCCGAGCAGGCGCAGGCGCGGATCGCCGCGGAGGCGCTGAAGGCGGTCGAGGTGCTCGAGCTGCGCGGTGCCGAGCTCGAGCGGCGCCTGGAGGAGCTGACCGCCGAGCGCGACGAGCTGGCCGGCGAGTCGGTCGAGGTGCTGCTCGAGCGGCTGGAGGCGGCCGAGGCGCGTGCCGTCGCGCTGCGCCACGAGGCCGCCGAGGCGCGCGAGGCCGGCGCCGCCCGGGTCGCCGCCCTGGAGGGCGAGCTCTCGGCCGTGCGCGCGGAGAGCG
>DASVQH010000345.1:0-17551 GCA_036389195.1 Solirubrobacteraceae bacterium | reverse complement strand
CGGCGTCGACGGTCTGCTGGGCGGCCTCGACGATCAGGACGCTCTCGGCCTCGACGGTCGCGCCGCGAGCGCGCAGCGCGGCGTAGCGGACGCGGAAGCGCGTCCGGCGCACGAGCAGCCGCGCGCCGCCGGTCGCCTGCGCGCCGGTGCCGCCGGTCAGCTGGCTGTCCAGGAGCGTCGCGTCGCCCGTGGCGACGACCGCCGGGACGTCCTTGTCGACCACGAGGCTCACGACCGCGCGCCGCAGCTCCGCGCCGTCGCCCAGGCGGATCCCGCGCGACGCGTCGGCGCTGCCGGCGCCCTTGGCGACCGTGATCCCCTCGGCGAGGCCGCCGTCCACGGCCAGGCCGGTGGTGATCGCGGCGCCGGAGGGCGCGGGCGGCGTGACCGTGAGGTCGCGGACCGCCGAGCCGGCGCCGGTGATCCGCAGGACCGTGAAGGTGTTGGCCTGCGGCGTCGCGGCGGCGCGCAGGACCGTGGCCGGCCCGGAGCCGACGAGCTCCAGCGTGTTCGGCGCCGCCTCGGCGTAGACGAAGCCGCTGCCCGTCGGGTAGTCGCCGGGGCCGACCTCGACCCGATCGGGCTCGGGGCTGTCGCCGGCCGCCTTCAGCGCGTTGGCGAGCGTCGCCTCGGTGCCGGTGCAGCCGGGCTTGCTCACGCAGTAGGTCGCGGCGGAGGCCGCCGGGGCGGCGGCGAGGAGGGCGGCGGCGGCGAGGACGACCGCGCAGGAACGCTTCATCGGCGCACTCTTCCACACCACGGCGGTCCCTCGGGTTCCGCGGCGATCCGCTTGGGGATCCGCCAGCCCGATCCGGCCTCGCCGCCGCGGCCGGTCATCTTCAGCCGCGGGCAGCGGCGGCGCAGGAGCCGGCGCCCCTGCTTCGTGAGCCGGACGGCGATGCGCGAAGTCCCGGCCGGCACGACCCGTCCGGTGCCGGCGACCCGGACGCGGGGGCGGCCCACCGTCCGGACGTCGAGGAAGATCCCGCACCCGCCCGAGGCGGCGCAGCTCACCGCGTAGACCAGGCTGCGCCGCGTGCGGCGCAGCGGGCGCGCCCCGAGCGCCGGCTCGCCGATCGCGTTCATCCCGAGCCCGACGAGCTCACAGTCGGGCCGGACGAGCGGCGTGCCGGGGCCGAACGGGTCGAAGCGGTCCGCGCCGTCGCCGCAGCCGCCCGCGGCGACGGGGCCGTCGTCGGACAGCACGTCGTCGCCGGCCCCGCCGTCGAGCGTGTCGTCGCCGTACCCGCCGCTGAGGCGGTCCGCGCCGTCGCCGCCGCGCAGCACGTCGTCGCCCTGGCCGCCCGTCAGGCCGTTGGCGCCCGCGTCGCCGGTGAGCTTGTCGGCCCCGTCGCCGCCGGCCACGTCCTCGACGCCCGTGATCGCGTCCCGCTCGCCGGACTCGCCGCCGGTGCCGGCGGCCAGGTCGACCTCGAGCGGCTCCCGCCGGCCCAGGTAGAGCAGCCGGTCGACGCCGCCGCCGCCGTCGAAGCGGTCGTCGCGGCTGCCGGCCGGCATCGGTCCGTTCTCGCCGCCCTCGCCGGCGTCGGCGATCAGCGCGTCGGCGCCCTCGCCGCCGTGAACCGTGTCGGCTCCCGGACCCGGGGACAGCTGGTCGCCGGCGCTCCCGCCGTCGAGGCTGTCCGCACCGGCGCCGCCGGACAGGGACACGGGCTGGCCGAGCGGCGCGGAGACCCGGTCGTCGCCGTCGCCGAGGTCGACGGACACGCTGACGCCCGCGGGCAGGTTCTCGCAGCGCGCGGTCTGCGGGTCGATCTGCGTGCAGCCCTGGCCGGCGGCGACGCCGGCGCCCGTGTCGCGCACCGTGTAGACGGACCCCTCCTGCGTCAGCGTCACCGCGTTGACCTCCCCCGACGCGGCCCGGAAGGTCAGCGACGCGGGCCGCTGCTCGCAGAACCCCTTGTGGCAGCCGAGATCCTGGGCCGGCTCAGAGACGACCTCGGCGGCGCGGGCCGCGGCGGGCGCGGCGAGAAGCGCCGTGGCGACGGCGATGGGAAGAAGGCGCACGGTTGCCGACCCTAAAGGCGATCGCCGCGCGGATGGAGAAACCTGCTGCGCGCTCTCAGCCGGTGTTGCGCAGGCCGCCGGCGATGCCGTTGATGGTCAGCAGGCTGAGGCGGCCGAGGCGCTCGCCCGGCTCGTCCTCCGCGCTCCGGATCCGGCGCAGCAGCTCCACCTGCAGGACCGACAGCGGGTCGACGTAGGGATTGCGGCGGTCGATCGACGCCTGCAGGACCGGGGAGCGGTCGAGCAGCCGCTCGGCACCGAGGATCCCCAGCAGCTCGCGCCGCGTGCGGTCGAACTCCTCGACGATCGCCGCCCAGATGCGCTCGCGCGGCGCCTCGTTGTCCCACAGCTCCACGTAGGCGCGCGCGATGTGCATGTCGGCCTTGGCGCAGGCCATCTCGGCGTTGGACAGCAGCCCGGCGAAGAACGGCCACTCGCGCTCCATCTCCCGCAGCAGCTCGAGCCCCGCGTCGTCGCGGGCCGCGGCCAGCGCGGTGCCGAGCCCGAACCAGGCAGGGAGGATGATCCGCGACTGCGTCCAGGAGAACACCCAGGGGATCGCCCGCAGGTCCTCGATGCCGCCGCCCGCCTTGCGCTTGGCCGGCCGCGAGCCCAGCCGCAGCCGCGAGATCTCCTCGATCGGCGTCACCGCGGTGAAGAACGCCGCGAAGTCCGGGTCCTCGTAGACGAGCGCGCGGTAGGCGCGGGTGGAGCGCTCGGCCATCGCCTCCAGCACCGTCCGGTAGTGCTCCAGCCGGTCGGGCGCCGGTGCGCGGGCGGCGCCGCTGGACGAGAACACCGCGGCGCTCGTGGTGAGCTCGAGCTCGCGGTGGGCGACGGGTGAGACGGCGTACTTCGTCGCCAGCACCTCGCCCTGCTCGGTCATCTTCAGCCGCCCGCGCACCGTCCCGGGCGGCAGCGCGGCGATCGCCACGCTCGTCGGGCCGCCGCCGCGGCCGACCGCGCCGCCGCGGCCGTGGAAGAAGATCCAGGTGGCCCCGTGCTCGGCCAGGACGGCGGCGATCCGGTCCTGCGCCTGGTAGGTGGCCCAGCCGGAGGCGACGTAGCCGGCGTCCTTGTTGGAGTCCGAGTAGCCGATCATCACCTCCTGCTCGTCGCCGACCGCCTCCAGCGCGCGCCGGTACTCCGGCCGGCGCAGGAGCTCGTCCATCGTGTCCGCGGCGGCGTGGAGCGTGGCGCCGGCCTCGAAGAGCGGCACGATCCGCAGCACCGCCCGCTCGCCCCCGGCCGCAGCGAGCGAGGCCTCCTTCATCAGCAGCAGCACCTCGAGCAGGTCGGCGGCGGTCTCCGTGCCCGAGATCACGTAGGCCTGCAGTGCGTCGCGATGGCCGCCGTCGAGCAGCGAGCGGATCGCCCGGAACGTCTCGATGACCTCGCGGGTCTCCTCGCCGAAGCCGCCGATGTCGGCCGGGATCAGCGGGCGGCGGTCGGCGATCGCGCGGCACAGCAGGTCGGCGCGCTCCTGCGGCGAGCGGTCGGCGTAGCCGTGGGCGACCCCGAGCTCCGAGAAGACCTCGGCGAGCGCGGCGCGGTGGCGCTTGGCGTGCTCGCGGACGTCCATGCGCGCGAAGTGGAAGCCGAAGACCTCGGCCTGGCGGATGACGTCGCGCAGCTCGCCGCCGGCCACGAAGCCGTTCCCGTGCGCCCGCAGCGACGCCTCGACCGCCCGCAGGTCGTCCAGCAGCTCCGCCGGCGCCGCGTAGCCGCCCTCGCGGGCGCGGCGCGTCGCCCGCAGCCGCTCGCGGATGAAGGCGAAGGCGCGCCGGTAGGGCTCCTCCGGGTTGAGGTCGCGCAGCTGGGCGGCGAGCGGCGGGAAGCAGCGCTCGCCGTGGGAGAGGATGGGCTCGAGGTCCTCGATCCGGCCGACCACCCGCTCGGAGAGCGACACCCGCCCGGCCAGCAGCTCGACGCGCCCCTCCAGGAAGCGGATGCACTGCGAGCGCATGAGCTCGAGCGCCTCGGCGGTGACGGCCGGCGTGACGTTGGGGTTGCCGTCGCGGTCGCCGCCGATCCACGTGCCGAAGCTCAGCAGCGGCGGGACCTCGATCGCCCCGTCCCCGAAGCGCTCGGCCAGCGCCGCCTCGAGGTCGCGGTAGATCGCCGGGACCGCCGCCGCGAGCGTGGTCAGGAACCAGATCAGGCTGCCGCGCGCCTCGTCGAGGGCGGTCAGCGAGACCGCGCGCAGCTCGTCGGAGCTCCACAGCGCCTGGACGGTCGGCAGCAGCCGCTCCCGCGCGTCGGCCACCGTCATCCGGGGCCGCTCCTCCAGCTCGCGCAGGACGTCGAAGATCCGCGCCTGCTTCTCGATCGTCGTCCGCCGCCGCGCCTCGGTCGGGTGCGCCGTCAGCACGAGCCGGATCTCGACGTCGCGCAGCATCGCCCCGAGCTCCTCCGCGGTGGCCCCGCGGTCGGCCAGGCGCCCGACGGCGTCGGCGATCGAGCCGCGCCGCGGCGCGGGCGCCCCGGCCGCCTCGCGCGCGGCGAGCCGGCGCAGGCGCTCGTTGTCCTCGGCGAGGTTGATCAGCTGGAACCAGCGGGTCAGCGTCCGCACGAGGAGCTCCGCCTCGTCGAGCTCCAGGCGGGCCACGAGGTCGGTGAGCGCCGCGGTGGCGTCCTCGTCGCCGTCGCGCGCCCGCCGGGCGAGGCCGACGATCCGCTCGTGCAGCTCGAGCACGTCGACGCCGTCGGTCATCCGCACGACGTCGGTGAAGGTCTCGAGGAGGAGGGCGCGATCCTCGTCGAAGGAGCGCGGCGCTGGCGCACGGCCGTCGGCCACGCGCGCATCCTGACATCCGCGCGCCGTGGCAGGATCGTGGCCCGTGATCGATCACCTCGGCCTCGAGGTCTCAGACCTCGCCCGCTCCGCCCGCTTCTACGACGCGATCTTCTACGCCCTCGGCGTCCGGCGGCTGCACGCCAACGAGCACGTCATCGGCTGGGGCTCCGACGAGCCGCGGTTCTGGCTCACCGCGCGCCACGCGCCCGCGCCCGCGTACGGGCACGTGGCCTTCAAGGCGGCGGGCAAGGCGGCGGTCGACGCCGCGCACGCGGCGGGGCTCTCGGCGGGCGGCACGGACGACGGCGCGCCCGGCCCGCGCCCCCAGTACGGGCCCCGCTACTACGCCGCCTACCTGCGCGACCCGGACGGCCTGCGGGTCGAGGTCGTGGCGTCGGGTTGAGATAACGTTGGCGTCCGCCCCGGGGTGCGCGTTCCCCCGGCTCATATCTCGCCACTGACGCCAAGAGAGGTCCAAGCCAACATGCCAGTACGCGTGGGGATCAACGGGTTCGGCCGCATCGGCCGCAACGTCTTCCGCGCCGCCCAGGAGCAGGGGGTCGACATCGACTGGGTGGCCGTCAACGACCTCACGGACGCCAAGACGCTCGCCCATCTCCTGAAGTACGACTCGATCCTCGGCCCCTATCCGGGCACGGTCGAGGTGAGCGAGAACGGCATCACGGTCGACGGCAAGGAGCTGCGGGTGCTGGCCGAGCGCGACCCGGGCGCGCTGCCGTGGGGCGACCTCGGCGTCGACGTGGTGATCGAGTCGACCGGCTTCTTCACCGACCGGGAGAACGCCGCCAAGCACCTCGACGGCGGCGCCAAGAAGGTCGTGATCTCCGCGCCGGCCAAGGGTCCGGACACGACCGTGGTCCTCGGCGTGAACTTCGATCAGTACGACAAGGACGCCCACGACGTCATCTCCAACGCCTCGTGCACGACGAACTGCCTGGCGCCGTTCGCCAAGGTCGTCCACGAGACGGTCGGCATCACGCACGGGCTGATGACGACGATCCACGCCTACACCGCGGACCAGCGCCTGCAGGACATGCCGCACTCCGACCTGCGGCGCGCGCGCGCCGCGGCGCTGAACCTGATCCCGACCTCGACGGGCGCCGCCAAGGCGGTCGGGCTGGTGCTCCCCGAGCTCAACGGCAAGCTGCACGGCTTTGCGATCCGCGCCCCCGTCCCGACCGGGTCGGTGGTCGACCTGACCTTCGAGGCGAGCCGCGAGACCACCGTGGACGAGGTCAACGACGCGCTGCGCACGGCGGCCGAGGGCCCGCTGACGGGCATCCTGCAGTACACCGAGGACCCGATCGTCTCCTCCGACATCGTCAAGAACCCGCACTCGTCGATCGTCGACGGGCAGCTCACCGCGGTGCTCGACGGGACGCTCGTCAAGGTCGTCTCCTGGTACGACAACGAGTGGGGTTACTCCAGCCGCTGCGTGGACCTCGTCCAGCAGCTGCTCTAGGCCCTTGCGGACGCTCGACTCACTCGGAGACGTCGCGGGCGAGCGGGTGCTCGTCCGCGTCGACTTCAACGTGCCCCTGGACAAGGCGACGGGGGAGATCACTGACGACGCGCGGATCCGGGCCGCGCTGCCGACGCTGCGCGAGCTGCGCGAGCGCGGCGCGAAGCTCGTCCTCGCCGCCCACCTGGGGCGGCCGAAGGAGCGCGAGCCGTCGTTGTCGCTGCGCCCGGCGGCGGCGCGGCTCGGCGAGCTGCTCGGCACCGAGGTGCAGCTGGCGCCCGCGGTGGTCGGCGAGGAGGTCGAGGCGCTCGCCGAGGGGCTCGGGGACGGCGGCGTGCTCATGCTCGAGAACGTCCGCTACGAGCCGGGGGAGACGAAGAACGACCCCGCGCTGGCCCGCGCCTACGCGCGGCTGGCCGACGTCTCCGTCAACGACGCGTTCGGCGCCGCCCACCGCGCGCACGCCTCGACCGAGGGCGTCGCGCACCTCGTGTCGCGCTCGGCGGCCGGGCGGCTGCTGGAGCGCGAGGTGACGGTGCTGCGCGGCATCCTCGACGATCCGGCGCGCCCGCTCGTCGCCGTCGTCGGCGGCGCCAAGGTGACCGACAAGATCGGCGTCATCGACGCGTTCCTGGAGCGCGCCGACGCGGTGCTGATCGGCGGCGCCATGTGCTTCCCGTTCTTCGCCGCGCAGGGGCACGCGATCGGCTCCTCGCTGTGCGAGCAGGAGGGGATCGAGCCGGCGCGGCGCGCGCTGGCGCACGCGGGGCGGCTCGAGCTGCCGGTCGACCTCGTGGCCGGCGAGGCGTTCTCCGCCGACGCGCAGCCGAACGAGCTCGACGGCGTCGACGTCCCCGACGGGCTCATGGGGCTCGACATCGGCCCGCGCAGCGCGCGCGCGTACGCGGACGTGATCGCCGGCGCCGGCACGGTCTTCTGGAACGGCCCCATGGGGGCGTTCGAGCTCGCGCCGTTCGCGGCCGGGACGCGCGCGGTGGCCGAGGCGGTCGCGGCGGCCCCCGGCACGACCGTCGTCGGCGGCGGCGACTCGGCGGCGGCGCTCGCGCAGTTCGGCCTCGACGCGCAGGTCGACCATCTCTCAACGGGCGGCGGCGCGTCGCTGGAGCTCATCGAGGGCCGGGCGCTCCCCGGCGTGGAGGCCCTGTCGTGACCGCACCCGGCCGCATCCCGTTCATCGCGGGCAACTGGAAGCTCAACAAGACGATCGAGGAGGCCGAGACCTTCATCCAGGGCCTGCTGCCGCGCGTGGCCAGCGTCCAGGGGGTCGAGATCGTCATCTGCCCGCCGTACCTGGCGCTGCAGGCCATGGTCGACTCGGCCCGCGGCTCGCAGGTCGGCGTCTACGCCCAGAACATGCACGAGGCCGAGTCCGGGGCGTTCACCGGCGAGGTCAGCGCGGAGATGCTGTCCGAGATCGACGTCAACGGCGTCGTCCTCGGGCACTCGGAGCGCCGCCAGCTCTACGGGGAGACCGACCGGTCGCTGGCCCAGAAGGTGCCGCGAGCGCTGGAGGCCGGGCTGATCCCGATCCTCTGCGTGGGGGAGACCGAGGAGGAGCGCGAGCGCGGCGACACCGAGCGCAAGCTGCGCCACCAGGTCCAGGAGGGGCTGGAGAAGGTCCCGCGCGAGCGGCTCGGCGAGGTCGTCGTGGCCTACGAGCCGATCTGGGCGATCGGCACCGGCCTGACCGCGAAGCCCGAGCAGGCGCAGGACGCCTGCGCCTTCGTCCGCGCGCTCGTCGAGGGCTTCGACAAGGCGGCCTCCCAGCAGGTGCGCGTCCTCTACGGCGGGTCGGTGAAGCCCGAGAACGCCGAGGAGCTGCTGGGGCTGCCCGACGTGGACGGCGCCCTGGTCGGCGGCGCGTCGCTCGATCCGGCGTCGTTCGCCCAGCTCGTCGACACGGCCGCCCGCGGGGCCGCCGGGGCATGACGGTCCCGGCGGTCTGCCTGGTCATCCTGGACGGCTGGGGGCTCGCCGACCCGGGGCCGGGCAACGCCATCTCGCTGGCCTCGACGCCGGTGTTCGACGGGCTGTGGGCGGACTGCCCGCACACGACGCTCACCGCGATGGGGGAGAGCGTCGGCCTGCCGGCCGGGCAGATGGGCAACTCGGAGGTCGGCCACCTCAACCTCGGCGCGGGCGCGATCGTCCCCCAGGACCTCGCGCGCATCGACGGCGCGGTCGAGGACGGCTCGCTGGCCGGGAACGAGGTCCTGCGCTCGACGCTGCAGGGCGCCGAGCGCGTGCACCTCATCGGGCTGGTCTCCGACGGCGGCGTCCACGCCTCCGATCGTCACCTGCGCGCGCTGGTCGAGCTGTGCGCGGAGTGGGGGCTCGACGACGTCGTGATCCACGCGTTCACCGACGGGCGCGACACGGCGCCGACGGGCGGCGTGCGCTATCTCGCCGAGGTCGAGGGCTGGTGTGCCGAGGTCGGCACCGGGCGGATCGGGTCGGTGATCGGGCGCTACTTCGCGATGGATCGCGACAAGCGCTGGGATCGCGTCCAGCGCGCCTACGACCTGCTGGTCCACGGGCGCGGCGAGCACCACGCTGAGTCCGGTCCCGAGGCCGCCCAGGCCGCCTACGACCGCGACGAGACCGACGAGTTCATCGCGGCGACCACCGTGGGGGAGGAAGCCCGGATCCGCCCGGGCGACGCCGTCCTCGGCTTCAACTTCCGCCCCGACCGCATGCGCGAGCTCACGCAGGCGCTCGCCGAGCCGGGCTTCGCGGAGATCGACCGCGGCGGCGCGGAGGTCGTCGAGCGCTACGCGACGCTGACCGAGTACGAGGAGGGCTGGCCCTACCCGGTCGTCTTCCCGCCGCACCGGCCGGCGATGACCATCGCGCGGGTCCTGGCCGATCGCGGCCTCGGCCAGCTCCACGTCGCCGAGACCGAGAAGTACCCGCACGTGACGTACTTCTTCAACGGCGGGGAGGAGTCGGAGTACCCCGGCGAGGAGCGCCGACTGGTGCCTTCGCCGCGCGACGTCCCGACCTACGACCACAAGCCCGAGATGAGCGCCGAGGCCGCCACGGACGCCTTCGTCGAGGCGTGGGGCGCGGACGAGCCCGCCTTCGCGATCATCAACTTCGCCAACCCGGACATGGTCGGCCACACGGGGTCGATCCCCGCGGCCGTGAAGGCGGTGGAGACGGTCGACGCGTGTCTCGGGCGGGTGCTGGAGGCGGTGCGCGCGCAGGGCGGCGCCTGCCTCGTCACCGCCGACCACGGCAACTGCGACCACATGCTCGAGCCCGACGGCTCGGTCAACACCGCCCACTCGCTCAACCCGGTGCCGTTCGTGGTGGTGGGGGGCGAGGTGGCCGCACTGGCGGGGCCGGGGATCCTCGCCGACGTGGCGCCGACGGCGCTGGCGCTCCTCGGGATCGAGCAGCCGCCGGAGATGACCGGGCGGTCGTTGCTGGGCTGAGGCGTCCTGGCTCTGCCGCTCGGCGACCGCGGGACTTCGGGCATCGACAGCGGGAGGTTCTTCTCGCGCGTCTCTCTGCGGGGGTCGCGGGATGGGGGAACGGCTTGCGAGAGTCGCGGTGAGAGGGGCGTGACCCCCACAACGTCACATCCGTGGGCGCTTGGGCGGCGGTTGTGACGTTGTGGGGGCTATGGACGTCCAACGTCACATCCGGCGGATCTGGCGTCGCGGTTGTGACGTTGTGGGGTTTCCGCCTCTCGTCAACCCGCCTTGACCGCCACCGTGGTGGACAGCGCGGATGGGGCCCTGTGTGGGCCACCGGCAATCCACGTTGACCACCGCCGCTTTCCGGTCCTTCGCCGCCCGCGAACGGCAAACGACTACTCACCCCTCGATGAGCAGTTCCGCGCCGCGACGCACCGCTACCCCGCCCCGAGCGGAGCGCTGCGCCGCCGGCCACGCTCGCGCCAGACGACACGCCGCGTCGTCAGCCGCAGCCGCTCCACAGGCCGCCGCGTGACGAGCGGCCGGATGCCCGTCGCGGCGCACGAAGCGCCGCCACCGCCGGTGGCCGCGCGTGCCGTACGTCGGCCGCATCCCCCCGGCGGTTCGCAGCGTGCTCGGTCTTCTGACCGCGCACCGTCGCGGAGGTCGACCGTGACGAGGCGGGTCAGACGGCCGTACTTGTCGCCCAGGCTCTGGAGGAACGCGACGAAGGGCCCGGCGAGCTCGAACCCCGTGCGCGGACGAGGCGCACGTCGACGAGAACGGGCGGCGGCGGCAGAAGTTGCCGCTCAGCGGCTGCGGCCCGACGACGCGACGAGCACGCCGGCGACCGCCACGAGGAGCGCCGGTCCGCCCGCGTCGTGCCAGACGCCGGGGGCGAGCCAGTCGGTGAGCCCGCCGGCGCCCACCGCGAGCGCGACGCCGAGCGGGAGCGTCCACGTCTCGCCCAGCAGCAGCTTGCGCAGGGTCCTCATGCCGCCACCGGCCGCGCCAGGCGCCCGATCTGCACGCGCGAGACGGCCACGAGCGCGCCGGCGATGTAGAGCAGCGCGAGATCGCCGCCGGGCCACTGCGCGCCGAGGCCCTCGGCGGCGAAGAAGACGCCGAACGCCGTGAGGACCACGCCGACGCCGTACTTGAGCTCGGTCTCCGGGATGCGCGCCAGCGGCCGGCGCAGCCAGGCGCCCGCGGCGCAGACGGCGATCAGGGCGACGCCCGCGCCGGCGAGCGCGGGCGCGGCCCCGGTGGGCCGGGCGGCGAGGGCGCTGACGATCAGCACCACCTCGACGCCCTCGATCAGGACGCCCTTGAAGGCCAGCGCCCGTCCCGCCCAGTCCGGCCGGCCGGGCGGGGGGAGCGCGATCGCCTCGGCGTCCTCGCGCGCCTCCTCGTACTCGGCGGCGGACGACGAGCGGGCGCGGCGCCCCGCCAGCCGCAGCGTGCCCTTCCGCAGCCATTCGAGGCCGAGCAGCAGCAGGAGGACGCCGATGACCACCCGCAGCCCGTCGAGCGGGATGCCCTCCAGCAGCACCGGTCCGAGCACCACGGCCAGCGCCGCGCAGGCGACCGCCGCCGCCGCCGCGCCGAGCAGCGCGTCGCGCCACCGCCGCGTCGCGCCGATCGCCAGCACGATGGCCAGCGCCTCGAGCATCTCGACGGCCACCGCGATCGCGGCGCCCAGGGCGGTGAGCACGGCAGCCATGTCCAGCTTCCGACGGTAGTGCACGGCGAGAAGGTGCCTCGGCAGCGCCGTGTCCGCTCGCCGACCGGCCACGCCCGCCGGCATACCCGACCTCGCCAGTGGGTGTTAGGGTGCCCTAACCATGGCGAACCAAGCGGCTTCTGGAACCCCCGCCGGCCGCCACCCCGCGCGCGCCGCGGCGTGGCTCGCCGGCCTGGCGATCGTGGCGGGGCTCGTGTACCTCATGGCCACCGCGAGCACCGGGCCCGCGGACCCGACCGAGGCCGGCCCCGACCAGTCCCACGCGACCGTCGTCTTCAACACGGCGATCATCGTGTTCCGCGAGGGGCTGGAGGCCGTCCTGATCTTCGCGGCGGTGACCGCCAGCTTCCTCGGCGCCAACCGCGCCCGCCGCCGCCCCGTCGTGGCCGGCGCGGCCTGCGCGTTCGCCGCCACGGTGGCCTGCTGGTTCCTCGCCCAGGCGCTGCTGGACGTCGCCTCGCCGCTGGGTCCGCGCCTGGAGGCCATCACCGGCTTCCTGGCCATCGTCGTCCTCCTCGTGGTCCTCAACTGGTTCGTGCACTCGGTCTACTGGTCGGGCTGGATCGGCCGCCATCACCGCCGCCGCCGCCAGCTGCTGGCCAGCACGGGGCTCGGGGCGACCGCCGGGCTCGTCGCGCTCGGGTTCACCAGCGTCTTCCGCGAGGGCGTCGAGGTCGTGCTGTTCCTGCAGACGCTCCAGCTGCAGTCCGGGACGGCGACGGTGCTGGAAGGCGTCGCGATCGGCCTCGCCGGCACCGCCGCGGTCGGCGCGGTGACCTTCTGGCTGCACCACCGGCTGCCCTACCGGCGCATGCTCGTGCTCACGGGCGTCCTCGTCGGCGTCGTGCTCGTGGTGATGATCGGCGGCACCGCCCTGACCTTCCAGGACCTCGGCTGGCTCCCGCGCCACGCGACGCCGTTCACGCTGCCCGGCTGGCTCGGCGCCTGGTTCGAGATGTACTCGACCTGGGAGACGCTCGGCGCGCAGGTGCTGGCGGCGGTCTTCGTCATCGGGTCCTACCAGCTCGCGGAGCACCTGAAGGTGCGCCGCCCGCGCCGCCGCGGCGCCCCCGCGGCGGTGCCGGCGGAGGCGCCGCCGGTGAACCAGCCGATCGCCGTCTGAGCGCGCGGCGGCCGGTTGCCCCCGCAACCATCCGTCGCTACCCTGGCGCGCATGGCCTCATCCACGGAAGCCCCGGCCCCGCCGGCCGAGCTCTCGCCCGGGGAGCTCGCCGCCTGGCGCGGCCTGCTGCGCGTCCACGCCGCGCTGATGAAGGCGCTCGACGCCGAGCTGGAGAGCGAGCACGGCCTGCCGCTGACCTCCTACGAGGTCCTGCTGTTCCTGCGCGCGGCGCCCGGCGGACGGCTGCGCATGGCCGATCTCGCCGATCGCGTCCTCCTCAGCCGCTCCGGGATGACCCGGCTCGTCGACCGCCTCGAGCGCGACGGCCTGATCGCCCGCGCCCAGTGCCCGCGCGACGCCCGCGGCTGCTTCGCGGTGCTCACGCCGGACGGCGAGGCGGTGCTCGAGCGCGCCCGTCCGACCCACCTCGGCGGGATCCGGGAGCGGTTCCTGCGCCATTTCAGCGCCCAGGAGCTCGAGCACCTGGCCGGCTGCTGGGACCGCGTGGTGCCTGGAGCGGCGCAGGTCTAGAGACCCCGGCGGGCGCATGGTCAGTCCGCCAACCGGTGTGACGCGCCCGCGACGGTTTCCGGACATGATGTACGTTCTCCTCTCAAGATGACCGATCTGGTTGAGATTGCACCGGCGGCACCCGGCGCGGCGGAGTCCACCGCCACGCCCGACCGTCGTTGCGGGCGGGACCCCGGCGAGCGGCGCGGCCGCATCGGCCGCTTCGGCGCGCGCGGACTGGCCCTGGCCGTCCTGCTCGGCACCTGGTGGCTCGTGGCGGCGCTCGACATCTGGCCGGACGTCTTCGTGCCGGACCCCGACCAGGTCTTCAACCGCCTGATCGACGGCGAGACCGTGCACCAGGGCCAGAAGGGCCTGAGCGGCTACTACCTGCACGAGCACCTCGGCTACAGCCTCCTGCGCATCGTCAAGGGCGTCGGGCTGGCGATCCCCTTCGGCGTGATTCTCGGGCTCCTGCTCGCGACGGTGCGCCCGTTCCAGATCGTCTTCGAGCCCTACGTCAACTTCGTCCGCTCGCTGCCGCCGCTGGCCTACTTCAGCCTGCTGATCATCTGGTTCGGCATCGAGGACACCTCGAAGGTGTGGCTGCTCTTCCTCGCCGCCTTCCCGCCGATCGCGCTCTCCGTGGTCGGCGGCGTGCGGGGGATCCGCACCGAGCGACTGCAGGCCGCGCGCAGCCTCGGGGCCAACCGGCTGCAGACCATCCGCTTCGTCGTGCTGCCGTCCGTGCTGCCCGAGCTGTTCACGGGGATCCGGCTGGCCATCGGCTTCGCGTGGACGACGATCGTCGCCGCGGAGACCGTCAACGGGATCCCGGGCATCGGCGGCCTGGCCTGGTCGACCAAGAAGTTCCAGCAGACCGACGTCGCCGTGCTCTCGATCATCATCATCGGCCTCTCGGCCATCGCCCTCGACCTGCTGGTCAAGAACCTCGAGCGGCGGGCCGTCCCCTGGCAGGGACGCGCCTGACGAGCCGCGCTCTCACTCGCAACCAAGGAGACACATGAGCACCTCACGACGCCCACGCCGGTGGACGCTGCCCCTTGCGGCGCTCGCCGTCCTCGCCCTCCTGCTCGCCGGCTGCGGCGGCGACGACGAGGGCAGCGGTGGCGGCAAGGCCTCCGGCGGCGCCCCGAAGACCATCCGCATCGCGTACCAGGCGATCCCGAACGGCGACCTCGTCGTCAAGCACGAGAAGTACCTCGAGAAGGCGTTCCCCGACTCGAAGATCGAGTGGAAGCTGTTCGACTCCGGCGGCACGGTCAACGAGGCCGTCGCGGCCCGCGCGGTCGACTTCGGCCTCGCCGGCTCCAGCCCGGTCTCCCGCGGGCTGTCCACGCCGCTGCCCTACAAGGTGCCGTGGATCCATGACGTCATCGGCAAGGCCGAGGCGCTCGTCGTCAAGCCGGAGATCACCTCGTTCGCCGACCTGAAGGGCAAGAAGATCGCCACGCCGCTGGCGTCGACCTCGCACCTCGCGCTGCTCGCGGCCCTCGACAAGGAGGGCATCGACCAGAAGGACGTCGACATCATCGACGCCGAGCCCGACGACATCTACGCGGCCTGGACCCGCGGCGACATCGACGGCGCGTACGTGTGGAACCCCAACCTGGCCAAGCTGAAGTCCGAAGGCGGCAAGTTCCTCGTCGACTCCGAGCAGCTGGCCAACGAGGGCGTCATCAAGACCTACGACCTCGCGGTCGTGAGCAACGACTTCGCCGACAAGTACCCGGACGCCGTGGCGACCTGGGCCAAGCAGCAGGACAAGGCCGTCAAGCTCATCAAGAGCGACGAGCAGAAGGCGGCGGCCGACATCGCGGCCGAGCTGAGCATCAAGCCGGAAGAGGCGGCGGCGCAGATGAAGGACCTCATCTACCTCGACGCCGGCGAGCAGGCCAGCGCCGAGAACCTGGGCGGCGACCTGGCCAAGAACCTGTTCGAGTCGGCCAAGATCAACCAGAAGCTCGGTCAGATCCCCGAGGTCCCGTCGGAGGACACGTTCACCAAGGGCGTCGACGCGTCGTTCGCCCAGAAGGCGTCCGGCGGGTCGTGAGCACCCCGGGCGCCAAGCCCGCGGCGCAGTCCGGGCCGGCCGGTGACGAGCACCGGCTGGTCCTGGACGGCGTCGAGCTGATCTACCGCTCCAAGGGCGCCGACGTGCACGCCCTCGGACCGGTGGACCTCGACATCGCGCCCGGCGAGTTCGTCGCGCTCGTCGGGCCCTCGGGCTGCGGCAAGTCGACGCTCCTCGGGCTGATCGCCGGGTTCCACCGGCCGACCAAGGGCTCCGTGTCGGTCAGCGGCGAGGAGATCACCTCGCCGTCCCCGTCGCGCGGCGTGGTCTTCCAGCAGCTCAACCTCTACCCGTGGATGTCGGTCCGCGACAACGTCGCGCTCGGGCCGCGCCTGCAGGGCATGGGCAAGGCCGAGCGCCGCGAGCTGGCCGACCGCCAGCTCGCGCTGGTCGGGCTCGCCGAGTTCGCCGACCGGGCGCCCTACGAGCTCTCGGGCGGCATGCAGCAGCGCTGCCAGATCGCCCGCGTGCTGGCCAACGACCCCGAGATCATGCTGCTCGACGAGCCCTTCGGCGCGCTCGACGCCCTCACGCGCGAGCGCATGCAGGGCGAGCTGTACCGGATCTGGGAGGGCTCGGGCAAGACGGCGCTGTTCATCACGCACGGCGTCGACGAGGCGGTCTACCTGGGGACCCGGGTGATCGTCATGAGCCCGCGGCCGGGGCGGGTCGTCTTCGACGAGCGGCCGCCGTGGGTGGGCAAGGAGCGCACGCCCGAGCTGCGCGCCTCGCGGGAGTTCGTGGAGTTCCGCGAGCACGTCCGCGCGCAGATCGGCTGAGGCTCAAGACTTGATACGTGGCGACTGAGGTTTTATACTCGTCGCCACATCCAGTCACCATCACGAGCGGAGGTGAAGCAGCACCATGGCCATCGTTCGCTGGGAGCCCGTGCGCGAGCTGAGCTCGCTTCAGAGCGAGATGAACCGGCTGTTCAGCACGGTGTTCGACACGCCGACCGGCAACGGGAACGGCAGCGGCGCCGGACTGCGCCGGTGGATGCCGGCGATGGATCTCGTCGAGACCGCCGACGCCTTCGTCCTGCGGGCCGACCTGCCCGGGATGAGCGAGGCGGACATCACCCTCGAGGTCGAGGACGGCACGCTGACCCTGTCGGGCGAGCGCAAGGCCGAGCACGAGGTCGCCAAGGAGGGCTTCCATCGCGTGGAGCGCGCGTTCGGCAGCTTCTCGCGGGCGCTGACGCTGCCCAAGGGCGTCGACCCGGAGGCCGTCAGCGCGTCGTTCGACCGCGGGGTGCTCGAGGTCCGCATCCCCAAGCCCGAGGAGCGCAAGCCGCGCCGGATCTCGATCGGCGTGGGCGACGCCCCCAAGACCATCGAGGGCGAGGGCGTCACGACGCCCGCGGCCTAGCCGCCTCGTAGCCTGCCGAGGCGTGGCGCTGTTCGACATCCACGCCCGCGACCCGGGTTCCCGTGCCCGCCTCGGCAGCCTCAACCTGGCCCACGGCCGGGTGCGGACGCCGGCGTTCGTGCCGCTGGCCACCAAGGCGACGGTCAAGACGCTCGAGCCGCACGAGGTCGCCGCCCTGGGCTACGACATGGTCCTCGGCAACACCTTCCACCTCTTCCTCAACCCGGGGGAGGAGCTGATCGCGGACCTCGGCGGGCTTCACCGCTTCATGCGCTGGGACCGGCCGATCATCACCGACTCGGGCGGCTTCCAGGTGTTCTCGATGGGGCACGGCACGGTCGCCGACGAGATCAAGGGCCGCGCGCCCGGGGTCGGCGCCGACGGGCACCGCGCGGGCAAGGTGTTCGAGATCAGCGAGCGCGGGGTCACCTTCAGGTCCTACCTCGACGGCAGCCGGAGGTTCATCGGCCCCGAGACCTCGATGCACATCCAGGCCAAGCTCGGCTCGGACATCGCCCTGGTCTTCGACGAGTGCACGCCGTTCAACGTCACGCGCGACTACACGGCGCGCTCCACCGACCGCACGCACCGCTGGCTGGAGCGCTGCCTGGACTGGCACGAGGCGAACGGACCGGAGGGGCAGGTGGTCTACGGGATCGTGCAGGGCGGCGTCCACGAGGACCTGCGCGTCGAGAGCGCGGAGACGGTCGCGGCGAGCGGGGTGGACGGGATCGCGATCGGCGGCTCGCTCGGGGCCGACAAGCCGCAGATGTACGAGGTCGTCGAGTGGGCGATCGACGAGCTGCCCGAGGACCGCCCGCGACACCTCCTCGGCATCGGGGACGTCGACGACCTCATCCGCGGCGTCGAGCTGGGGATCGACACGTTCGACTGCGTCACCCCGACGCGCCTCGGCCGCCACGGCGTCGTCCTCACGGCCGATCCCGAGACGCGCTTTCG
>DASVQH010000344.1:0-7144 GCA_036389195.1 Solirubrobacteraceae bacterium | reverse complement strand
AGCCGCCGCCGTCGAGCGAGTCGGCGCCGTTGGCGGCGGTGCCCTCGCGGAAGGTGTCGCGCCCGGCGTTGCCGGTCTCGACGTCGTCGCCCGCCCCGCCCTCGAGGACGTCGTCGGCGTCGCCGCCGGCCAGGACGTCGTCGGCCGCGCCGCCGTCGAGGCGCAGCGGCAGGCTCGCCGGCGCGGCGCCGTCGCCGAGCAGGTGATCGGCGCCGCCGCCGCCCTCGGCGGCGAGGGCCTCGACGTCGGTGGTCGTCACGTCGGCGTCGCTGTCGGCGTTGAGCAGGACGTCCTTGCCGGTGAAGCGGAAGGTGTCGGCGGCGGCGCCGCCGACCACGCGCAGCTCGTCGCCCAGCGGGAACTCCAGGCCGGTGCCGCCGTCGACGGCGAGCTCGATCTCCGAGATCGCGCCCGTCCCCGTCTCGACCGTCTTGCCGGGCGCGAACGCGCCGCCGGACAGGTCGACCACGATCTGCTGCAGCCCGCTGCCGCCCGTCACGACGATGGTGTCGGTGGTGGTGACGGTGGCGGCGCCGCAGGCCGCGCCGTCGAGCTGGATGGCGCCGCCGGGCGTGCGCGAGAGCCGCGCGGCCGTGCCGAGGCCGGAGGCGTCGACGGCCACCTTGGCGCCGGCGGCGTCGAAGGTGCAGCTCGCGGCCGCCTGGGCGCTGCCCGGCGCCGCGGCGAGGGCCAGCGCGGCGGTCAGGGCCGCGGCGGCGGGGACGTAGGTGCGTGGGCGCGTGGAACGGACGTGCATGATCGAGAGGCCTCTCCGGTCTGGGGTTGAGCGCAGCGTGCGCGACCGTCGTTGCCACCGGATTGCCGGAGGCTTGGCGCCGCGGGCAACCCCGGCGCGCCGGGTTGCAAGCCCGCTTGCGTTCCGCCGGGCGCGCATGGGAACGTGTGTTCGTATGATCCTCCACGCCGACGTCGACGCGTTCTACGCCTCCGTGGCCCAGCGCGACGACCCCGCGCTGCGCGGCCGGCCGGTCGCCGTCGGCTCGTGGGTGGTGATGGCGGCGAGCTACGAGGCGCGCGCCTTCGGGGTCCGGGGCGGGATGGCGACGGCCGTGGCCCGGCGCCTGTGCCCGGACCTGGTCGTCGCCGAGCCGGCCTTCTCGTCGTTCGTGGAGGCCGGCAAGGCGGTGTTCGCGATCTTCGAGCGCTACACCGAGGTGATCCAGCCCGGCTCGATGGAGGAGGCGTTCCTCGACGTGAGCGAGGCGGAGATGCCCGCCCCGGCGCTGGCCGAGCGCCTGCGGTGCGAGGTGCGCGAGGAGGTCGGGCTGCCCCTGTCGGTGGGCGTCGCGCGCACCAAGGTCCTCGCCAAGCTGGCCAGCCGGGCCGCCAAGCCCGACGGCCTCTACGTCGTCGCGCCCGAGCGCGAGCTCGACTTCCTCCTCCCGCTGCCGGTGGAGCGGCTCTGGGGCGTCGGGCCGGCGACGGCGGGCCGGCTGCACGCACGCGGGATCCGGACGGTGCGCGACGCCGCGGCGCGCAGCGAGGAGGACCTGGTGGCGATCCTCGGCGGCGCGGCAGGCCGCTACGTCCACGCGATCGCGCAGAACCGCGAGCACCGGCCCGTGCGCCGGCGCCGCGGGCGGCGCTCGTTCGGGGCGCAGCGCGCGCTCGGCCGCTCGGGGCGCTCGCCCGCCGAGCTGCGCGAAGCGGTCCAGGGTCTCGCCGAGCGCCTGGCGAAGCGCATGGGGCGCTCCGGGCGCGCCGGGCGCACCGTCGTCCTGCGCCTGCGCTTCGCCGACTACGCACGGGCCACCCGCTCGGCGACGCTGAAGGCGCCGACGGGGGACGCCGAGGCGATCGCCGCGGCGGCGGGCGAGCTGCTCGCGGCGGCGCTGCCGCTGATCGAGCGCCGCGGCATCACGTTGATCGGCCTCACCGTGACGAACCTCGACGGCGCGAAGCCGGCGCAGCTGGCTCTGTTCGGCGACGCCGAGGCGGGCGTCGCGGCAGAATGCCGGACATGACCCGCCGCCCGCCCGTGCCGGAGCCGCCGTCGCTGCTGCTGACCTCGGGACTGGCCGAGCTGGCCGCCGGCGCGCTGTCGGGCTGGGTCTACACGCTCGTGCGCACGCAGCCCGACCAGGCGCGGCGGCTGGGGATCGTCAGCGGCCCGCGGATCCGCCAGTGGCACCTGGACCTGGCCATGCTCGGCACCGCGACGGTGGCGTGCGCGCACGCGGTCCCCGACGCCCCGCGCCCGGTCGCGGCGGCGCTCGGCGTCGGCGCCTGGACCAACGCGATGGCCTTCCTGCCGCTGGCCTTCAAGCCGGACCTCGACCAGCGCCTGGCCTTCAAGGCGGCCGCGGCGGCGTCCTTCACCGCCACGAGCGTCGGCTTCACGGGCATGGCCGCCACGGCGATCACCCGTCGCCGGCGGCGCGGGCGGTGAGCGCGGCCGAGCACCCGTCGGTCGCACGGGTCGTCGCGGCGCTGCGGGCGGCCGGGCACGACGCCGCGGCCGACGGCATGCGCGTCCTCGGCGCCGAGGTCCGGACCGCGGCCCAGGCGGCCGCCGCGCTCGCGGTCGAGGTCGGCGCGATCGCCAACAGCCTCGTGTTCCGCGCCGGCGACGCGCCGCTGCTCGCGCTCACCTCGGGCGCGCATCGCGCCGACACCCGGGTCCTGGCCGAGCTGGCGGGCGCCGCGGCCGTCGACCGGGCGGATCCCGACTTCGTGCGCGAGCACACCGGGCAGGCCATCGGCGGCGTGGCGCCGGTCGGCCACCCGCACCGGCTGCTCACGTTCGTGGACACCGCGCTGGAGCGCCACGCCGTCGTGTGGGCGGCCGGCGGCCACCCCAAGGCGGTCTTCCCGACGACCTTCGCCGGGCTGCTCGCCCTCACCGGCGGGCGCGCCGCCGGCCTCGCGGGCTGAGCCGCCTCAGCCCCGTGGCTCGAGGACGACCAGCGGGATCTCGCGATCCGTGCGCTCCTGGTACTCGCCGAAGCCGCTGTAGAGCGCCACCACGCGCGGCCACAGTCGCTCCCGCTCCTCGGGCGTCGCGACCCGCGCCCGCACGGCGCGCCGCTCGCGGCCGATCTGGACCGTCGTGTCGGGGTTCGCGCGCAGGTTGTGGTACCACGCCGGATGCTTCGGGTGGCCGCCCTTGGAGGCGACGACGACGACGTCGCGCCCGTCCTGGAGGTAGCCGAGCGGGGCGGTGCGGAGGGTGCCGCTCTTCGCGCCGACGTGGTCGAGCAGGAGCATCGGCGGCGCGCCGGGCATCCGGTGGCCGACGAGCCCGCCGGTCGCACGGTAGATCGCGGTGTGGCCGCCGATCAGCCGGCGCAGCACCGACCAGGAATCGTCGAGGATCTCGCGGACGCCGCGCGCCATCAGCCCGAGTCTCGCACGAGCGGCGCCCCCGGCGCCACCTGCACGATCTCGACGCTCGCGCGCTCGAGCACGTCCTGGCCGTCGAGCACGGCGTAGCCCGTCCGGAAGTAGAGGCGCGCGATGCCGGCGCCGGCCAGCAGCTTCGCGCACGGCGGGCACGGGAAGTCGGTGACGTAGACGACCGCTCCGTCGGTCGCGGCGCCGCGGCGCGCCGCCGCGGCGATCAGGGCGGCCTCGGCGTGCATCGCCGTCGAGAGCTCCAGATGCACGCCCTTGTAGAAGCTCGCCCGCGGGTCCCCGACCGCGTACGGGCTCTGCGGGTGGGGGAGGTGCTCGTTGGGCGCCGCGAGCAGGGTGCCGTCGCCCAGCCGCATCGCGGCCCCGACCTGGCGCCACCAGTCGGCGCTGCGCAGGGCCTCGGCCTCCGCGGCCCCCCGCAGGTCCGCCAGCGCCGCGTCGGCGTCGGCGATCCGGGCCGCCCCGGGCTCGCCGAGCTGGGCGGTCCGCGTCTTGTCCCAGCGCAGGAACACCGTGTCGTAGGCGACGGGGCAGCGCTCGAAGTACCGCTCGACGACCCGGTAGCTGACGTCCTCGGCCGGGAGCACGAGCGAGGGCGCGGCCGCTGCCAGCGCGCGAGCGGCGGCCTCGTCGAGGACGGCCACCTCGGAGCAGATCCCCCACGCCGCCACGGCGGCGCGGACCAGCTCGGCGTCCAGGGCGCGGATGTCCTTGGCCAGCGGGCGGTAGTCCTCGTAGAGCTCCGGCCCGATCAGGAACAGCGGGCGGCCGGCGGCGTGGCGTTCGAGGAAGCGCCGGTAGCCCTCGTGCAGCACCGGCACGTAGGCGACCGCCGCCGCGGTCATCGCTGCTTGAGGATGCTGTCGATCAGCCCCGGGAGCACGTCGGCGAGCTTGGGGCCGAGGCGGTCGCCGAGGTGCATGTACATCTGGCGGATGCGCTCGCTCGTCGTCACGGACGCCTGGCGCTCGAGCACCTCGATGCGCCCGCAGAACTCCAGCAGCGCGCGCTGCTCCGCGTCGTCGTAGGGATGGTCCTCGGTGACCACGAGGACGTCGGGCTCGACGGCCTTGATCAGCGCCCAGCGCGCCTCGTCCTCGCTCTTGAGGTACGCGAGGTCGACCGGCCGCTGGTAGGCCAGCAGCGCGAGGCGCTCCTCCTCGGGGACCATCGGGCGATCCGGCCCCTTGCGGCGGCGGATCTTCGCGTCCGAGTCGACGCCGACGACGAGGACGTCCCCCAGCTCCTTGGCCTTGGCCAGGTACTTGACGTGGCCGAGGTGGATGAGGTCGAAGGAGCCCGAGGTCAGGACGATCTTCGAGCCGAGGCCCTTGAGATGGCCGACCAGACGAGCGATGTCCTCGAGCGAGTCGACGATCCGATCCTCGACGCTGTCGGTGAGCGCGTGTGTGCCGTTGATGCGTGCCATGGAGAGGGTTCTCGGAGCGGCCCGCAGACGATAGCCGCCGCGACGGCGGCTACGGTCTGGAGCGGGCATGCCCGACTACCTCCCCTACGGCGAACGCCGCCCCAGCACGCAGTACCGCGACCTCCTGCGCACGATCCGCGAGAGCGGGGTGCGGATCGAGACCAAGCAGGGCGAGGAGGCGCTGGCCCTGGCCGGCCACGTCATGCGCTTCCCGCTCGCGCAGGGCGCGGCGGTGATCACCGAGCGGTCGATCAAGGGCTTCGTCGGCAAGGCGATCGGCGAGCTGTGCGCGTTCATCAACGGGGCGCGGACGCTCGACGAGCTGGCCGCGTTCGGCTGCGACTGGTGGGACGCGTGGGCGACCCCGGAGAAGACCCGCGCGCGCGGCCTGGAGCCGGGCGACCTCGGGCCGGGTTCCTACGGGCACGCCTTCCGCCACTTCACCACCAACCTCGACGAGCCCGAGGATCCGGGCTTCGACCAGCTGCCGCATCTGATCCGCAAGCTCCAGGACCTCCCGCTCGACCGCACGGCGGTGATGAGCCCGTGGATCCCCAGCGCCAACCACCGTGAGGCGGGCGTCAAGTCCCGCAACACGATCGCGCCGTGCCACGGCTGGATCCACGCGCTGGTGTACGGCGACAAGCTGCACCTGATCCACAACCAGCGGTCGGGGGACACGCCGATCGGCGTGCCGGCCAACATGGCCCAGTACACCGCGCTCGGGCTGATGATCGAGCACCTCACGGGCTACGAGCTCGTCGAGTACGTGCACTGGATCCAGCACGCGCACATCTACGCCAACCAGCTCGACGCCGTCGACGAGATGCTCGCCCGCGAGCCGCGGCCGCTGCCGACGCTCGCGCTCAACGAGGCCGGCCGGCGCGTCACCGACGTCCACGACTTCCGCGCGGAGCACTTCGAGCTCACCGACTACGAGCCGCACCCGGCCATCGCGCGCATCCCGGTCCTGACCTAGTGGGGCGCTAAGTGCCGGTCTCGCTGGTCGTCGCCCACAGCCGCAACAACTGCATCGGCCGCGGCGGCGAGCTGCCGTGGCGGCTGCCGAGCGACCTGCGGCGCTTCCGCGAGATCACCATGGGCGGCACCGTGGTGATGGGGCGCCGGACGTTCGAGTCGATCCCGCCCGCCTTCCGGCCGCTGCCCGGCCGGCGCAACCTCGTGCTCAGCCGCGACCCGGGGTACGTCGTGGAGGGCGCCGAGGTGTTCTCGGACCTCGACGCGGCGCTCGCCGCGTGCGGGCGCGACTGCTTCGTCATCGGCGGCGCGGCGGTGTTCGCGGAGGCGCTGCCGATCGCCGACCGCATCTACGCGACGCTGGTCGACTCGGAGGTCGAGGGCGACACGTTCATGCCCGCGCTGCGCGAGGACGAGTGGCGCTGCGTCGCCGCGGAGGGCCCGCTGCTGGAGGACGGCCACGCGATCACCTTCCGCACGCTCATCCGCCACCAGGAGCCGCTCTACGACGAGGGCGCCGCGCGCGAGGAGGACCAGCGCGAGCGGATGCGGCGCCTGGACGCCGCCGGCGTCTGCGTCTTCTGCCCGCCCCACGCCCGCGAGGAGCAGCCCGATCCGCCGGCGCGCTCGGGCGAGCACTGGTACGTCACGCGCAACCGCTACCCGTATCCCGGGACGGCGGCGCACTACCTGATCATCCCGCACCGCCACGTCACCGCGTTCGACGAGCTGCCCGACGCCGCCGGCGCCGAGCTGTGGGCGATGCGGCGGTGGCTGAAGGAGCGGCTCGCGCCGCTGGCCACGGCCACGGTCGAGCGCAGCGGCGACATGCGCCTCAACGGCGGCAGCATCGCTCATCTCCACACCCACTTCGTGGCGCTCGGCGCGGACCCGGAGCAGACGGTGCGCTTCCGGGTCAGCCGCCGCGTGGACTAGAGGTCGTCGACGAAGAACCGTCGGGGGCTCCGAGCTGCCTCTCACCCGCGCGTCGAGGGGTGGATCCGGGGCACGCCCCTCTCGGCCGCGCGTCTTCAGCGGGACTTCGGGCATCGATAGGGGAGGGTTCTTCTCGCGCGTCTCTCTGGCGGGGGACGCGGGGATTGCGAACGGCTTGCGAGAGTCGCGGTGAGGGGGCGTGAACGTGGATGTTGCGCGGCCTTCGGGGCGGTGGTGCCACGTTTGGGTCGCTATACGACCTCAACGTGGATCGCCCGGTTCGGCGGGCGCCGTTCTTCCACGTTTTGGCGGGGACAACGTGGATATTTCGCGCCTACCGCCTCTCGTCATCCACGTTAACCACCTCTGGGGTGGTCAACGTGGATCGGTCCCTGTGTGGGCGACCGGCGATCCACGTTGACCACC
>DASVQH010000343.1:0-3288 GCA_036389195.1 Solirubrobacteraceae bacterium | reverse complement strand
CATAGGTCGGTGAGGCGGTGGTCGCGCGCATCGGCAGGACGCCGACGACGCCGAGCGCGCCAAGCCCGACCGAGCCGACCGCCAGCCCGCCACCGGCCAGGGCGAGCGGAGGCACGCCGCTGCGCGTGTCGGCGGACATGACGAAGTACGTGGCGGCGCCGAGCATCGCCGCGAGCGCCCACAGGACGCCGTCGAGGGCCAGGTCGGCGCCGGACAGCAGGTCGAGGACGAGCACGAGCCCCACGCCGGCGATCCCCGCGCCGGCCAGCGTGAGCGGACGCGGGCGCTCCCCGCGGCGCAGCCACAGCCACACGACGATGGCGGCGGGCGCGGTGTACTCGATCAGCAGCGCCGGGCCGACGTCCATCGCCGCCACCGCCGAGAAGTACGCGAACTGGGTTCCGGCCACCGGCACCGCGCCGTAGAGCAGGACCAGGCGCAGGTTGCGGCGCAGCACGCCCCAGCGCCCGCGCAGCGCCCGCGCGGCGAAGGGCGCGATCACGAGCGCGGCGATGGCGATGCGGGTGAGCACGACCGCGCTGGGGCTCCAGCCGGCGTCGATCAGCCCGCGCGCCAGGGGACCCGACAGCGCGAACGTCGTGGCCGAGGCGATGGCGATCGGCAGGCCGGTGCGCACGTCCGGACCGGTTCCGCTGTCATTGGCCATTCGTCCCATGGCCAATGACAATAGGCTGGAATCTGTAAGATGTCAACGTGCTTTTCGCCTATGACACCGTCGCGTCGCTGCGAGCGGCGGTCGACCTGGTCAACAGCGGCGAGGAGCCCGACACGCTCACGACCGTCGCCCAGCTCGACGCCTGGTACGCGGAGCACGGCTACACCGGCCGGCACGACGGCGACGAAGCGGAGCTCGCGGCGCTGCGAGCGCTGCGGCCCGTGCTGCGCGAGCTCCTGACGACCGACCGGGACCGGGCGGCCGAGATCATCAACGGCATGCTCGCCGAGGCCGGCGCCCTCCCGCAGCTCGTCCGCCACGACGGCCTGGACTGGCACATCCACGCGGCGCCCCGCGACGCGCCCCTGGACCGCCGGGTCGTGGTCGAGAGCGCGATGGCGATGATCGACGTCATCCGCGCCGACGAGCTCTCGCGCCTGTCGGTGTGCGCCGACACGCGCTGCGACGGGCTCGTCCTCGACCTCTCGCGCAACCGGTCGCGCCGCTTCTGCAGCACCACCTGCGCGAACCGCAACGCGGTCGCGGCGTACCGCGCGCGCGGCCGCGGGGCGTAGCGGGGCCGCGTGCGTCGCCTCCGTCTCCTGCTGTGGGTGCTGCCGCCGGCGATGTTCGCGATCGGCCTGTACCTGCAGGCGCGACAGCCGCCGTGTCCGGGCGGGTTCATCGACGGGCCGTGCGATCCCGGCTACGACGCGTTCGGCGCGTGGATCTGGCTGCTCTGGCTCGGCGGCCTGGGCTTCGCCGGCGAGATCGTCGCGATGTGCGCCCTCGGCGTCTGGCGCTACGTCAGGCGCTAGGTCCGCGCGCGGCGCGGTAGCGCAGGTACACGACGCGCGAGCTGAACGTACGCGTCTCGACCAGCTCCAGGTCGACCCGGTGATCGCGCGCGAAGAACGGGATGCCGCCGCCGACCGCGACGGGATACACGAACAGCCCGTACTCGTCGATCAGGTCCAACCGGGCCGCCTCGGCCGCCAGCCCGGCGCCGCCCACCGCCACGTCGCCGTCCACGGACGCCTGCAGCGTGGCCAGCTCCGTCCGCAGGTCCGCGCGCGCCAGCCGCGCGTTCGCTCCCTCGACCGAGTCCAGCGTCCGCGAGAACACCACCTTGGGCAGCGCCTGCCAGATCGCCGCGAAGTCGCGCATGATCTCCGAAGGGTCCTGGCCGGCCGTCTCCCAGAAGACCATCGTCTCGTACAGGCGGCGCCCCAGCAGGTGGCCGGCCAGCGTGCGGGCCTGCTCGTTGTGGAAGCGGTGGAGCTCCTGGTCGGGGATCGACCAGTCGAACGCGCCGTCCGGCCCGGCGATGTAGCCGTCGGCCGAGACGGCCATCGAGAAGATCACCTTGGGCATGCCGATCAGCGCGGGAGCAGCTGGTCCGCCCAGCCGCGGACGTCGCGTTCGGTGACGTTGCCGCCGCAGACCACGAAGCCGAGCGACACGTCGTCGCCGACCCGCGCGATCACCTGCCGCGCCGCCGGGACGAGGCAGCCCGTCGCCGGCTCGACCCAGACCTTCGCCTCCTCGGCGAACGCGATCATCCCGCCGAACGCGTCGGCGTCGGGCACGACGAAGACCGCCTCCACGAGCGCCTGCACGTGGTCGAGGGCGAGCTGGGAGACGTGCGGGGCGCTGAGCGTGCTGGCGATCGAGGTGGGGGAGATGTCGACGGGCGCTCCTGCGGCGAGCGCGCGCGTCATCGCGTCGGCGCCCTCGGTCTCCACGCCCCACACGCGGACGCCGGGGATCAGCGCCTGCAGCGCCACGGCGACGCCCGCGATCAGCGCGCCGCCGCCGATGCTGACCAGCACGTCGGTGAGGTGCGGCGCGTCGTCGCCGAGCTCGAGCCCGACCGTGCCCTGCCCGGCCAGCACGCGGCGGTCGTCGAACGGGTGCACGAGCGTCATGCCCCCGGCCACGAGCTCGTCGAGCAGGACGAACGCCGCCGCCATGGTGTCGGTCAGCCGCAGGTCGGCACCGGCGCTCCGGATCCGCTCGATCGACCGCGGGGGCGCCGTCCGCGCCATCACGACGGTGGCGCGGACGCCCATCTCGCCCGCCACGTCGGCGACCGCGATGCCGTGGTTGCCGCCGCTGACGGCGACCACCCCGGCCTCGCGCTCGGCCGGCCCCAGCGAGCGCAGCTTGCTGGCGACGCCGCGCGGCTTGAACGAGCCCGACCGCTGCAGCAGCTCGAGCTTGAGCGTGACGGGGACGCCGAGCAGCGCGCTCATCCCGGGGCTGGGGACCGTCGGCGTGCGCACGACGTCGTCGGCGATGGCGTCCGCGGCGGCGCGGACCTCGTCGATCGTGAGCAGCTCGCCCATCCCCGCCACGCTACTCGAGTCCGCCGGGAGCGCGCCGACGGTGACGCGTCGCACACGCGGCGCGCGCGCCCGCGGGTACTCCTCGATCGAGGAGGCCGGAGATGGAGCGCGCCAGCATCGAGGTGGTACGGACGCGGACGCGCCGCGAGGCGGTCGGGCTGCTGCGCGCGGTGCGCGCCGCCGAGATCCCGGGCCGGACGCTGCTGGGTGCGCTGTACGCCGGGGGCGGGATGGAGCTCCACGCCCCGCCGCCGCCGGCGCCGG
>DASVQH010000342.1:0-3078 GCA_036389195.1 Solirubrobacteraceae bacterium | reverse complement strand
CCCCCCCGCCGCTCTCCGGTCCTTCGCCCCGGCCGGCCGCCGGCCGACTCCTCGCTGTCGATGCCGCAGTTGACGCCGCCTGAAGGCGCGTGCCGGCCGTCCCCGTGCCACCATGGACCCATGCCCGTCGACGCCGGCTGGAACGTCGCGCCGATCATCGTCCTCGCGCTCGCCGGCTACGTCGTCGTGTACGTCCTGCGGTGGCGGCGCTCGCGCGAGCAGGGCGGCGCGCGGGTGGCGAGCGGCGAGCGGCTGGCGCTGTGGCTGCTCGGGGTGGGGATCCTCGCCGCCGCGCTCCTCTCCCCCATCGACACGCTCGGCGAGCAGCTGGCCTCCTTCCACATGGTCCAGCACCTGCTGATCGCCGACCTCGCGCCGATCGCTCTCACGCTCGCGCTCACCAAGCACATCCTCCGGCCGGTCACCCGGCGCATCCAGCGGCTCGAGCAGGCGGCCGGGCCGCTCGGGCACCCGGTGTTCGGCGTCGTCGCCTACGTCGGCGTGATGTGGGCGTGGCACGTCCCCGCGCTCTACGACGCGGCGCTGCGCAGCGGCGCGGTCCACACGCTCGAGCACCTGAGCTTCGGCGCCGCAGGGCTCCTGTACTGGTGGCACCTGCTCTCCCCCATCCGCTCGCGGCTTCGCCTCGGCGGGCTCGGCCCCGTCGCGTACATGGCCTCGACCAAGCTGCTCGTGGGCCTGCTGGGGATCGTCCTGGCGTTCGCGCCCAGCGTCTTCTACGCCTACGGGTTCGGCGGCGGCGAGCGCCTCGGGATGAGCGCGCTCGACGACCAGCACGTCGCGGGGCTCGTGATGGCGCTGGAGCAGTCGATCGTGATGGGGATCGCGCTGGCCTACCTGTTCGCGCGCATGCTCTCGGAGTCCGAGCGCGAGGAGCAGCGGGCCGAGCGCTACGCCGCGCCCTGAGCGGCGCCCTCGAGCACCGCGCCGTCCTCGACCTGCAGCGGCCCGTCGACCTCCACCGTGCCGCGGCAGACCACGCCGGCGCCGAACGTCACGTCGCCGCGCACGGTGAGCCGGTCGCAGGCGACCAGCGACGGCGCGCCCGCCGGCACGCGCGCGTCGAAGTCGCGCACCAGCTTGAAGTAGTCGTCGTCGAGCGCGGCGATCGGGACCCGGCCCTCGCGCGCCGGAGCGAGCCGGACCTCGGACTCCGGGGTCAGCTCGTAGGCGTCGGAGCGCAGCACCAGCAGGTCCGACGTCGTCTTGACCGGCGCGAAGCGCGACCGCGGGACGCGCAGCGCCTCCGCCCCGTCGAACACGGCGATCGCGGCGCCCATCGCGCTCTCGAGCTGGATCACCGCGGGCGTCGTCTTGTCGCCGGGGTCGACCGTCTTGCGGTTGACGATCATCGGCAGGCCGAGGACGCCGTCGCGCGCTTCGAGCACGGCCGAGAGCGCCTGCAGGTCCATCCACAGGTTGTTGCAGTTGAAGTACGGGTGGCGCTCGACGTCCTGGAAGGCCGCGACGTCCTCGTCGGGCGTCTGCGCGGTCTCGCGCAGGACGAGCCCGCCGCCGTCGCGCAGGCGGGCCAGGTGGCCGCCCTTCTTGTCGGCCTCCGTGCGGTCGCACACCTCCGAGGCGTACGGCAGCCCGCGCGAGGCGAACCACTGCAGGATCCGCGGATCGAACGTCGCCCCGAGGTTGTCGGAGTTCGAGACGAACGCGTAGCGGTAGCCGTGCTCGAGCAGCCGCGGCAGCAGGCCGGACGTGACCAGCGCGGTGTAGAGGTCGCCGTGGCCGGGCGGCGCCCACTCGAGGTCCGGGTTCGCCGGCCACTCGACCGGCGTCAGGTCGTCGGCCCGGATCTTCGGCTCCTTGTTCTGCAGGAAGTCCGCCGGGACGTCGGCGGCCAGGCCCTCGTGGCGGGCGAGCGCGCGCCGCGAGTCGGCCTGGGTGGCGAACGAGTTCATGAGGACGAGCGGCAGCCGCGCGCCGGTCCGGCGGCGCACGCCGAGCACCTGGCGCGCCGTGACGTCGAGGAAGGACAGCCCGTCCTTGACCTCGAGCAGCGACTTCGCCCGCGTCATCCCCATGCTGGTCCCCAGGCCGCCGTTGACCTTGATCACCACCGCCTCGTCGATCAGCTGGGAGCCCGCCTGGCCCTCGAGCGCGTCGAAGTCGGCGACGTCGCGCAGCGGCTCGATCTCCGACTCCGGCAGCAGGCCGGTCTCCCCCGCCACGAGCCGCTCGTAGTAGTGGGCGAAGGTGTCGATCGCCGTCTCGTGCACGCCGGCGGCGCGCATCTTCTCGACGCTGAGGCGAAGTCCGTCGGAGCTCATCGGCGCCACCCTAGCCCGTACTCGCGCTGGCGCTCGGTCGGGACGTCGATCTCGACCCCGAGCGACACGAGCTTCAACCGAGCGACCTCGCGGTCGATCGCGTCGGGCACCGGATGCACCCCGGCGGCCAGCGACGCGCCGTCGCGCACCAGGTGCTCGACGGCGAGCGCCTGGTTGGCGAACGACATGTCCATCACCGCGGCGGGATGCCCCTGGCCGGCCGCGAGGTTGACGACGCGGCCGGAGGTCAGCAGGTTGAGCCGCCGCCCGTCGCCGAGGTCGTAGGAGTCCACGAGCGGGAGCACCGGATGCGCGCCGCCGTGGGCGGCCTCGCGCAGGGCCGGGAGGTCGATCTCGATGTCGAAGTGCCCCGCATTGGCGAGCACCGCGCCGTCCTTCATGCGCGCGAAGTGCTCGGACGAGAGGACCTCGCGCGAGCCGGTGACGGTGACGAACACGTCGCCGCGCTCGGCGGCCACGAGCGCCGGCATGACCTCGAAGCCCTCCATCCGCGCCTCCAGCGCGCGCATCGGGTCGATCTCGCACACGATCACCTGGGCGCCGGCGCCGCGGGCGCGCAGCGCGACGCCCTTGCCCGTCCACCCGTAGCCGAGCACCACGAACGTCCGGCCCGCGAGGAGCAGGTTGGTCGCGCGCAGGATGCCGTCGAGCGTCGACTGGCCGGTCCCGTAGCGGTCGTTGAACGCGCGCTCCGTGTGCGCCTCGTTCACCGCCATGACCGGACACTGCAGCCGGCCCTCGGCCTCCATCGTGC
>DASVQH010000341.1:0-14704 GCA_036389195.1 Solirubrobacteraceae bacterium | reverse complement strand
CTTCCTGCTCGCGCTCGCGCTGCCCGAGCACGAGGGGCCCACGCTGACCGCGTCGATGTCGATCACCGCCCTCGGCGTCTTCTGGGTCGGCCTCGCCGTCGGGCATGCGGTGCTGCTGCGGGACCTCGACCACGGCGGCGGGCTCGTGCTCGCCGTCCTGCTGGGCACGTTCGTCGGCGACACCGCCGCCTACCTCGGCGGGCGGCTGTTCGGCTCGCGGCGGCTCGCGCCACGCGTGTCGCCCGGCAAGACGTGGGAGGGGCTCTTCATCGGGATGCTCGCCGCGGTCTTCGCGGTCTGGTGGTACGGGCTCGGCTCGACGTGGATGGGCGGCGGTAAGGGCGCGCTGCTGGGGCTCGCGGTGGCGCTGGCGGCGCCCCTCGGCGACCTCTTCGAGTCCAAGGTCAAGCGCGACGCCCAGGCCAAGGACGCCGGGCGGCTCTTCGGCGCCCACGGCGGCGCCCTGGACCGGCTCGACGCGGCGCTGTTCAGCATCGTGGCGGGCTACTACGTGTGGCTGCTCCTGGTCTGAGCGCGCCAATTCCCGGGGCTCGCGGCCGTTGAGTGGGGACCATGCGCCGCCACCTGACCTTCGCCAACGTCTGCTCGTTCATCGCCCTGACGGTCGCGCTGGGGACCGGCGGCGCCTACGCCGCCAACACCGTGTTCTCCGCCGACATCGTCGACGGGGAGGTCAAGACCGCGGACCTCGGCGCGAGCGCGGTGACGGCCGCCAAGGTCGCCCCGGAGTCGCTGAGCACCGGGCGGATCTTCGGCCTCACCGGCGCGGACGTCGTCGAATCGACCCTCGCGCGCGTCCCGGACGCCGCGAAGCTCGGCGGGGTGGCCGCCAAGCCCACGGCGACGCTCGTCAAGCCGGGCGCCACCGACCACGACGCGTGCGCGGCGGGGGAGACCGGGCGGTTCTGCACCATCCGCCTCGTCGACGACGGTTGGCTGGAAGCGGCGGCCAGCTACGGCGGCGACTACCAGGCTGCCCGCTTCTATCGCGACGCCTTCGGCGTCGTCCATCTCGAGGGCCTCGTGTCGACCGCCATCAACGCCCCGACCCTCTTCGTCCTGCCCGCCGGCTCGCGCCCGGCGGCTTCGCGGGTCTTCGCCACGGTGGGACGGGAGATCGGCGAGCAGGAAGCGGCGGCCGGGCGCATCGACGTCAAGTCCGACGGACGCGTCGTCGTGATGCAGAGCCCGAGCCGCGACGCGGAGCCCGGTCCCTACGGGTCCGACTACCTCACCCTGGACGGGATCTCGTTCCGGACGGGCTGACCTCGCGCCGCGCTTAGGGGTCCCATACACCCCGCGCCCTACCATGGACCGCTCATGAAGCGGGTGCTGATCCTCGGCTCGACCGGGTCCATCGGGACCCAGGCGCTCGACGTGGTCGCGCGCTCGGGCGGCGAGCTCGAGCTGGCCGGGCTGTCGGCCGGGCGGTCGTGGGAGCCGCTGGTCGAGCAGGCGCGCCGCCACGGCGTGCGGCGCATCGCGCTGGTGGACCAGGACGCGGCCGCGCGCGCCGCCGAGGCGTGGACCGACGGGGAGGTGCTGTCGGGCTCCGAGGGGCTCGTCCGCCTGATCGCCGAGTCCGGCGCCGACCTCGTCCTCAACGCCATCGTCGGCTTCGCCGGCCTCGGGCCCACCGTGGTGGCGCTCAGCGAGGGCATGGACCTCGCGCTGGCCAACAAGGAGTCGCTCGTGGTGGGCGGCGAGCTCGTGATGGCGCTGGCCGAGGCGACCGGCGCGGCGCTGCTGCCGGTCGACTCGGAGCACACCGCGATGCACCACCTGCTCACCGGCGAGCCGCCCGGCACCGTCGAGCGCCTGGTCGTCACCGCGTCGGGCGGGCCGTTCCGCGGCCGCTCGCGCGCCGAGCTGGCCGACGTGACGCCGGCCCAGGCGCTCAAGCACCCGACGTGGGCGATGGGCGGCAAGATCACCATCGACTCCGCCACGCTCATGAACAAGGGGCTCGAGGTCATCGAGGCCCACCACCTGTTCGGCGTCCCCTACGACCGCATCGACGTCGTCGTGCACCCGCAGTCGCTGGTCCACGCGCTGGTCTCGCTGTGCGACGGCTCGACGCTCGCCCACATGGGCCATCCCGACATGCGGGTGGCGATCGCCTACGCGCTGCACCACCCCGACCGCGCGGTGCTCCCGCTGCCGCCGCTCGACCTGACGGCGATCGGGTCGCTCACCTTCGAGGCGCCCGACCTGGAGGCCTTCCCGGCGCTGCGGATCGCCCGCGAGGCCGCCGTGGCGGGCGGGACGGCGCCGTGCGTGCTCAACGCCGCCAACGAGGTGGCCGTGCACGCCTTCCTCGCCGAGCGCCTGCCGTTCACGGCGATCCCCGCGGTCATCGAGACCGCGCTCGACGCGCTCGGCGCCGCGCCCGTGCACTCCTTCGACGCGCTCTACGCCGCCGACGCCCGCGCCCGCGCGGTGGCAGGCGACGCGGTGGAGCGCGAGGGGGCGCGGGCGCTATGAGCTGGCTCATCGCGTTCGCCGGGTTCGCGGCGCTCGTCGTCCTGCACGAGGCCGGCCACTTCCTGGCCGCCAAGGCGGTCGGGATGCGCGTCGAGAAGTTCTCGCTGTTCTTCGGCCCGATGTTCGCCAAGTTCACGCGCGGGGAGACGACGTACGGCATCGGGCCGATCCCGCTCGGCGGCTACGTGAAGATCAGCGGCATGAACCCGGCGGAGGAGATCCCGCCGGAGCACGCCCACCGCGCCTACTACCGGCAGCCGGTGTGGAAGCGGATCGTGGTCATCGTCGCGGGCCCGGTGGTCAACATCGTCCTCGCGTTCCTGATCCTGTGGATCCTCTTCTGGAGCCTCGGCACGACCGAGTACCAGCGGACCGTCCGCCTCGTCACGCCCGGGACCCCGGCGGCCGCCGCGCTGCAGAAGGGCGACGTCCTCGTGGCGGTCGACGGCCGCCGCGGCGACTTCGAGGCGCTGCGCAAGCGGATCGGCTCGCACACCTGCGCGGTCAAGCCGCCCGTCGACGGCTGCCGGGCCGCGACGCCGGCGCGCGTGACCGTGGAGCGCGACGGCCGGCAGCGGACGTTCTCGCTGCGGCCGGTCTACAGCGCCAAGGACCGCCAGCCGCTCGTCGGCTTCGCGCCCGCCTACGTCATCCACCCCGTCGGGCCGGTGACCGCGGCGGGCCGCAGCCTCGAGCAGATGTGGCTGGTGACCACCGCCACCGTGAAGATCATCGGGCGGATCTTCGAGGCCGAGCAGCGCAAGCAGCTCTCGGGCGTCGTCGGGTCCTACGAGGCCACGCGCCAGGGCGTCAAGCGCAGCGCCACCGACACCTTCCTCATCCTCGCGCTGATCTCGCTGTCGCTCGGCGTGATCAACCTGTTCCCGTTCCTGCCGCTCGACGGCGGCCACATCTTCTGGGCGCTGGCCGAGAAGGTGCGCGGCCGGCCGATCTCCTTCCGCGTCATGGAGCGAGCGAGCGTGATCGGCATCGCGCTGGTCCTGATGCTGTTCGTGATCGGGCTCAACAACGACGTCAACCGCCTCATCGACGGTGGCGGCTTCGGCGCGCGTTGACCCGGTAGCCTCGCGCCCATGAGCACAACCGCCGCGCAGGCCTCGCCGCCCGAGGGCGGCGTGACCGCCCGCACCATCGCCGAGGCGTTCCGCGACACGGTGGAGCGCAGCCCCGACCGCGTGGCGGTGCGGACCAAGGACGACGAGGTCTCGCTGACCTGGGCCCAGCTGCGCGACCGGGTCGACGCGTTGGCCGGCGGCCTCGCCAAGCTCGGCGTCGCGCGTGGCGACACGGTGGCGCTGCTGATCGGCAACCGGCCGGAGTTCCACATCGCCGACCTCGCCGTCATGACGCTCGGCGCGACGCCGTTCTCGATCTACGCCACCTCGTCGCCCGAGCAGATCGCCTACGTCGTCGGCGACGCCGGGGCGACGGTCGCGCTCGCCGAGTCGGCGCTGCTGGCCAACCTGCTCAAGGCCCGCGCGGAGCTGCCCGGCCTGGAGCACGTGATCGTCATCGAGGGCGCCGAGGGCGAGGACACGACCGCCTGGGCCGACGTGGAGGGGGCGGACCCCGGCTTCGACGCCGGGCCCCACTGGCGCGCGGTCGAGCCGGAGGACCTGCTGACGCTGATCTACACGTCGGGCACGACCGGGCCGCCGAAGGGCGTTCAGCTCGTGCACCGCAACCTCGTCGCCGCGACCCAGTCGGTCCGCGACATGATCCAGTTCCCCGACGGCTCGCGGGTCATCTCGTGGCTGCCCAACGCGCACATCGCCGAGCGCGCGGCCCACCACTACCTGCCGATCGTCTTCGGCCTCTCCGTGACGACGTGCGACGACCCGCGGCGCATCGCCGAGTACCTGCCGGCCGTCCGCCCGCAGTGGTTCTTCGCCGTGCCTCGGATCTGGGAGAAGCTCAAGGCCGGGCTGGAGGCGATGCTGGCCGGGCTGCCCGACGAGGCGGGGGAGAAGGCGCGGGCCGCGCTCGACGCGGCGATCCGCAAGGTCGAGCTCGAGCAGGCCGGCGAGCCGGTGCCCGACGAGATCGCGGCGGCCGTCAAGCAGGCCGACGAGCAGATGTTCGCGCCGCTGCGCCACAACCTCGGGCTCGACGAGGCGGTCGCGGTCAACGTCGGCGCCGCGCCGACGCCGCGCGAGGTGCTGACGTTCTTCCACGCCATCGGCATCGAGGTCGCCGAGCTGTGGGGCATGTCGGAGACGTGCGGCGCGGGCTGCTGCAACCCGCCCGGGAAGGTGAAGATCGGCTCGGTCGGCCCGCCGGCCCCGGGCGTCGAGGTCAAGCTGGGCGAGGACGGCGAGCTGCTGATCCGCTCGGACGTCGTGATGGTCGGCTACAAGAACCTCCCTGACAAGACCGACGAGGCGCTGGACGCCGAGGGCTGGCTGCACACGGGCGACATCGCCGAGATCGACGACGACGGCTACGTCTCGATCGTCGACCGCAAGAAGGAGCTCATCATCTCGGCGGCCGGCAAGAACATGTCGCCGGCCAACATCGAATCCGAGCTCAAGGGCGCCTCGCCGCTGATCGGCCAGGCGTGCACGATCGGCGACGGGCGCAAGTACAACACCGCGCTGATCGTCCTGGACGCGGACTTCGCGCCCGCCTGGGCGGCCAAGCAGGGCATCGAGGACGCCACGCTGGAGTCGCTGGCCGACGACGAGCGCATGCGCGCGGCGATCGCCGCGGGCGTCGAGAAGGCGAACGCCCGCCTCGCCCGCGTCGAGCAGATCAAGAAGTTCACGATCGTCGCCGGCGACTGGGCCCCGGGCGGCGACGAGCTGACCCCGACGATGAAGCTCAAGCGCAAGCCGATCGCCGAGAAGTACGCCGACGAGATCGAAGCGATGTACGCGTGACGTCGCCCCGGCCGGCGACGGCGCTTGACTCCGACCCCCATTCCGGATAGGGATAGGGAGTCTCGCGGGCGGCCGCCGCCGTTCGGAGCTTCTCCGAAAGGCGGCACCCGTGGTGCGCTTCGCCCTCTTCGCCGCCTGCGTGCTGGCTCTCGCCAGCGCGTCTCCCGCCCGCGCCGACATCGTGCGCAAGGCTCAGACCGGCTCCATCACCGTGACCGACGCGGGCGGCACGCCGCCGGTCGCCGGGAGCCCGTACCCGTCGACGATCCAGGTGTCGGGCCTGAGCAACGTCCTCACCGACGTCACCGTGAAGCTCAACGACGTCGACCACGCCTACCCCGACGACATCGATCTCCTCCTGGCGGGCCCGAACGGCGAGAAGGTCCTGCTGATGTCGGACGCCGGCGGCGACATCGACCTGGCCGACACGGACATCACGTTCAGCGACGTGGCCGCCGGCGCGCTGCCCGACCAGGGCGCCATCGCTTCCGGGACCTACCGACCGTCGGACTACAGCGGCGGCGGCGACACGTTCCCGGGCGCTCCCCTGCCGCCCTACTCATCGACCCTGCGCGACGCCTTCGACGGCGCCAACCCGAACGGCCAGTGGCAGCTCTACGCCGTCGACGACGCCGCCGGCGACGGCGGCGCGATCAGCGGCGGCTGGGCCCTCACGCTGACACTCGGCGACTACTCGTCCAACACCGCCCCGATCACGATCTCCGATGGCAGCAGCTCTCCGACCCCCGCGTCGCTGTATCCGTCGACGATCGTGGTCAACGGGGACGGATTCGCGCAGATCAAGCGCGCGACGGTTCGCCTGTTCGGTCTGCGCCACGACGATCCGGGCGACGTCGACATCATGCTCCAGGCCCCGACCGGGCAGTCCATCACGCTGATGTCGGACGCCGGCGGCAACGCCGACGTCACGAGCCGGTTCCTGCGCTTCGACGACGACGCGCCCGCGAGCCTGGACGACACGACCACGCTCCAGAGCGGCAGCTACAAGCCCACGAACCTGCAGGGGGCCGACGTCTTCCCGGCGCCGGCGCCCGCGCAGAGCGGCTCCACCAGCCTCGCCGACTTCGCGGGGCTCGATCCCCGCGGGCAGTGGAAGCTCTGGGTGGTGGACGACCTCGGCGGCGGGAGCGGGGCGATCGAGGGCGGATGGTCGCTGCAGCTGACCCTGACCTCGGGTGTGACGTTCGACGCGACGACGCTGACCGCGAACGAGGGCGACGGCACCAAGACGCTCGTGGTCGAGCGCCCCGAGGGCGGCGGACCGGCGACGGTCCACTACGACCTGCCTGGCCCAGGCACCGCCAAGGACGTCAAGCCGGCGTCCGGGACCCTCGGCTTCGTATCCGGCCAGAAGAAGAAGACCCTGCCGGTGACCGTGTTCGACGACGTCGGCGACGAGGGGACCGAGTACGCCCAGCTCAAGCTGACGGCGGTGAGCGGCGACGTGACGACGGAGGCGGGCGGGCGCTACGACTACCTCCGGATCGACGACAACGACATCACCGACGTCCTCGGCGACTTCAACGGCGACGGCAAGGCCGACCAGGCGATCGGCGTGCCCGCGGAGGACCTCACCGGCGGCGCGGACGCCGGCGCCGTGCAGGTGCTCTACGGCGGTGACGAGGGGCTGGGTGCCACGGGCGACCAGCGCTTCACCGAGGACGCGGCGGGCGTGCCGGACGTGGCCGAGGCGGGCGACCAGTTCGGCGCGGCCGTGGCGGCGAGCGACTTCGACGGCGACGGGTTCGGCGATCTGGCGATCGGGACGCCGGGCGAGGACGACGCCGGGATCACGGACATGGGCCGGGTGACGGTCCTGTACGGGAGCGCGAACGGGCTCAAGACGGCCGGCGCCCAGCTGCTCGGTCAGGGCTCGCCTGGCGTGCCCGACGACAACGAGCCGGGCGACCGGTTCGGCGCGGCGCTGGCGGCCGGGAACATGGGGCGGACCGACCGCGGCGACCTGGCGATCGGCGCGCCCGGGGAGGACCTGGGGGCCATCAACGGCGCCGGGGCGGTGACGGTGCTCTACGGCGGCAGCGGCACCGGCGGCGTCGGGACGACCGGCGCCCAGCAGTGGACCCAGGCTTCCACGGGCGTCCAGCAGGACCCGGAGGCGGGGGACGCCTTCGGATCCGTGCTCGCGGTCGCGGACTTCGGCTGGGGCGCCGAGGGCGACCTGGCCGTCGGCGTGCCGGCCGAGAACACCGGGCGCGGCGTAGTGCAGGTGCTCTACGGGACCACGGTGCCCGGCCTCGCGGCCGCCGGCAACGACCTCTTCAGCCAGAGCACGCCGGGGATGGGCGCGGGCAGCATCGCCGAGGACGGCGACGGGTTCGGCAGCTCGCTCGCGACGGGGATCGTCTACTCCGACGCGGCTGCCGAGCTTGCGGTCGGCGCGCCGGGCGAGAACGTCAACGGCATTGCCGACGCCGGCGCCGCCCATCTGCTCAGCGGCGTGGAGTCCTCGGGGCTCGGGACGTCGGGCGCGCACTACCACGTCCAGAGCGACAGCGACATCGGCACCGGCAACGGGACCGCGGACCGCTTCGGCGCCGCCGTGGCGATCGGCGACTTCGGGGGCGCCTCGCCGCACAAGAGCGCGGGCAGCCAGGCGGGCTCCCCGCAGTTCACCGGTTCCGGCTCCGGTGACGACTTGGCGGTCGGCGTGCCCGGGGAGAGCTTCGGCGCGGTCAAGGGCGCCGGCGCCGTCGAGGTCATCTACGGGGAGTCCCACGAGGCCTTCATCTCCAACCAGCAGTGGCACCAGGACAGTGCGGACGTCGCCGACACCAACGAGGCCGGGGATCACTTCGGGGCGGCGCTCGCCGCGAGCGACTTCAGCGGCGGCGGCCGGAACGGGCTCGCCATCGGCGTGCCGGGGGAGAAGCTCGGTACGGCGGCCGGCGCCGGGGGGCTGGCGGTCCTCTACGGCGCCTCGTTCTCCGGGATCAGCGCCTTTGGCTCCCAGCGCTGGGCGCAGGGCTCGGCGGGCGTGCTCGACACCGCCGAGAGCGGGGACGGCTTCGGCTCGGTCCTGACACCCTGAGCAGACGTTTGACGCGGCGCACCATTCCCCTGTAGGGATGGGTGGTGCGCCTCTCCATCCTGCTCGCCGCCGTGGCGGCCCTCCTGCTTGCCGCCTCGCCGGCCTCCGCCGATCTCGTCCGCAAGTCGGCGACCGGCCCGATCACCTTCGACTCGACCGGCACCCCGCCGGTGCAGGGGAGCCCGTACCCCTCGACGATCTACCTCTCGGGGCGCACGGACGTCGTCACGGGCGTCACCGTCAAGCTCAACAAGCTCTCCCACAGCTTCCCGGACGACCTCGACCTGATGCTCACAGGCCCCAACGGGGCGCGGGTCATGCTGATGTCCGACGCCGGCGGCGGCGAGGACGTCGACGGCATCGACGTCACGTTCGACGACACGGCGCCCGCGGAGCTCCCCGACACCACCGGGCCGCTCACCACCGGGACCTACCGGCCGACCAACCACGACTCCGGCACGGACACCTTCAACGGCAGCGCGCCCGTCCCGCCGTACGGCCCGAGCCTCACGGACGCCTTCGCCGGGTCCGACCCCAACGGCGGCTGGCGGCTCTACGCGATCGACGACAGCCTGAACGACGGCGGGCAGATCGCCGGCGGCTGGACGCTGACGCTGCGCACGGGCCGCCGCGGCGCCACCACCGAGCCGATCACGATCCAGGACGGCACGCCGCCCACGCAGGCCGCGCCGTACTCCTCGAACATCGACATCGCCGGGGCCCTCGGAGCGATCGACAAGGTCACCGTCCGCCTCTCGGGTGTCTCGCACGGCGACCCGGGCGACATCGACGTCCTGCTGCAGTCGCCGGATTACATCCGGACCACGCTGCTGTCCGACGCCGGCGGCACCGGCGACACCACCGGCGCCGACCTGCTCTTCGACGACGACGCGCCGACCGGCCTGAGCGCCTCCGGAGGCCTTCCCAGCGGTCGCTTCAAGCCGACGGACATCGACCAGGGCGCCGACTCCTGGCCGTCGCCGGCGCCGCCACCGAGCGGCACCTCGTCGCTCGACGTCTTCGACGGCACGAGCCCGAACGGGACCTGGCGCCTGTGGGTCGTCGACGACGGCTCCGGCGCGGCCGGGAAGATCGACGGCTGGTCGCTGAACGTCACGCTGAAGTCGGGCGTCCGGCTGGAGGCCGGGTCGGTGATCAACACCGAGGCCGACGGGACCAAGACGCTCGTCGTGGAGCGGCCGGAGGGCGGCGGCGCCGCCACCGTCCACTACGAGCTCCCCGGCCCGCACTACGTCCATGACGTCAAGCCGGCGTCGGGCAGCCTCAGCTTCGTCATCGGCCAGAAGAAGAAGAACCTGCCGGTGACCTTCATCGACGACGCCGGCGACGAGCCGACCGAGTACCCGTCCGTGCGGCTCACGGCGGTCAGCGGCGACGTGGTCACGCAGGAGGGCGGCACCAACGCGCCGTTCCAGCTGCAGGACGACGACCGGACCGACGCCCGCGACGACTTCAACGGCGACGGCTACGCCGACCAGGCGATCGGCGTCCCGGACGAGGACCTCCCCGGCGGCGCCGACGCGGGCGCCGTCCAGGTGCTCTACGGCTCCAGCGACAGCGGGCTGACGGCGACGGGCGACCAGCGGTTCACGCAGGACGTGACCGGCGTCCCCGACGTGGCCGAGCCGGGCGACCGCTTCGGCGCGGCGGTGGCGGCGAGCGACTTCGACGGCGACGGGTTCGGCGATCTGGCCATCGGCGCGCCGGGCGAGGACGACGGCGGGGTCGCCGACATGGGCCGGGTGACGATCCTCCACGGCAGCGCCACGGGGCTGAAGACCAGCGGCGCCCTGCTGCTCGGGCAGGGCTCGCCCAACGTGCCCGACGACAACGAGCCCGGCGACAGGTTCGGCGCGGCGCTGGCGGCGGGGAACCTGGGCCGCGGCGATCGCGGCGACCTGGCGGTCGGCGCGCCGGGCGAGGACGTCGGCGCGATCAACGGCGCCGGCGCCGTCACGACGCTCTACGGAACCGCGAGCGGTCTCGGGACCGCCGGCTCGACGCTGTGGACCCAGAACACGGCGAACGTCGAGCAGGACGCCGAGGCCGGCGACGGCTTCGGCTCCGTGCTGGCCATCGGCGACTTCGGCAAGGGCGCCGAGAGCGATCTGGCGGTCGGCGTGCCGGCCGAGAACTCCGGCGGCGGCATCGTGCAGATCCTCTACGGCACCACCGCCACGGGGATCGCCGCGGCCGGCGACAAGCTGTTCAGCCAGAGCACGCCGGGGATGGTCATGGGCGGCGCCCAGGAGGCCGGCGACCACTTCGGCGCCGCGCTCGCGGCCGGCCAGATCGGCGGCTTCGGCGAGGCCGAGGACCTGGCCATCGGCGTCCCGGACGAGAACCTCGACGGGATCGCGGACACGGGGTTCGTCCACGTCCTGCGGGGCGACGCCGGGGCCGGCCTCACCCTCGGCGACGTCGACGCCTACTCGCAGGGCGACGGCGACATCGCCACGGGCAACGGCGCGGGCGACCGCTTCGGGGCCGCGGTGGCCATCGGCGACTTCGGCGGCAGCGAATTCCCCGTCAAGCGCGCCGCGGCGGGCGGCGCGGGCGTCGTCGGGGGCGACTTCGGCGGGTACCCCGACGACCTGGCGATCGGCGTCCCCGGCGAGAGCTTCGGCGCGGTCAAGGGCGCCGGCGCCGTCGAGATCGTCTACGGGCGCGACGCCCCTTCCCCGGGGATCCCCTCCAACACGCAGTTGGATCAGGACGACGCCGACGTGGCCGACACGAATGAGGCGGGCGATCACTTCGGCGCGGCGCTCGCGCGCGGTGCGTACCGTGGGCCGAGCGACGAGGACGGCCTGAGCGTCGGGGTGCCCGGCGAGAAGGTCGGCGCGGCCGGCGGCGCCGGCGCGCTGGCCACGTTCTACGCCGGGTCGTACGGACTCAGCGACTACGGGGGGCAACGATGGACACAGGGATCAGACGGGCTGCTCGACGCGGCGGAGACCGGCGACGCCTTCGGCGAGGTGCTGGCGCCATGAGGCGGCTCGCGATCCTCGGGGCGCTCGCCGCCCTCCTGCTGGTCGCCGCCTCGCCGGCCAGCGCGAACCTCGTGCGGCGGTACCAGACCGGCGCGATCACCGTCGCCGACAGCGGCAGCCCTCCCACGGCCGGGAGCCCGTACCCGTCGAAGATCGGCCTCACCGGGATCGCCGGACAGGTCACCGGGGTCACCGTGCGCCTCAACGACGTCAGCCACACGTCGCCCGATGACATGGATGTCCTGCTGGTCGGGCCCAGCGGGAGGTCCGTGCTGCTCATGTCCGACGCCGGCGGCTTCCAGGACGCCACGGGCGCCGACCTCACCTTCGACGACGGGGCGGACGGCCCCATACCCGACGCGTCGGTGCTGTCCACCGGCACCTACCGGCCCACCAACTACGAGGACACGCCGGATGCCTTCCCGGCCCCGGCGCCCGGCACCGTGCCCTCGCCGACCCTGGCCGACGCCTTCGACGGCACGGACCCCAACGGCGAGTGGAAGCTCTACGCCGTGGACGACGCGGCGTCGGACAGCGGCGAGATCGCCGGCGGCTGGACGCTCACGCTGCGCACGGGCCACGTGGCCGCGAACCCGGACGAGATCGGCATCGCCGATGCCGCGCCCGCGGCGCCGTACCCGTCGGAGATCCTCGTCAACGACCTCTCCGGCGTCATCGCCGACGTCAACGTGCGGCTCAACGGGTTCACCCACGACGACACCGGCGACGTCGACGTCCTGCTGGAGAGCCCGAGCCGCGCGACCACCGTCCTGATGTCCGACGCGGGCGGCGTGTCGGACGCCGCCGACCTCGACCTGCGCTTCGACGACGACGCGCCCGGGACCCTCGACGACGTCAGCCCGCTGAAGGACGGGAGCTACAAGCCCGCCAACCTGCAGGGCACCGACGATGCGTTCCCGGCTCCGGCGCCGGCCCAGGACGGCACGGCGTCGCTCGCCGCCCTGGAGGGGACGAACGCCAACGGGCTGTGGCGGCTCTACGTCGTCGACGACTCGGCCAACGGCGGGGGCAAGCTCGCCGGCGGCTGGTCGCTGAGCATCACCATGCGCTCCGGCGTGCGGATCGAGACCAAGACGTTCGGCGAGGGCGACGGCACCCAGACGGTCGTGGTCGAGCGGCCCGAGGGCGGCGGAGCCGCGCAGATCCAGTACCAGCTGCCGGACGCCGCCCACGCCAAGGACGTGGCGCCGAAGTCGGGCAAGCTCAACTTCGCGTTCGGCCAGAAGAAGGCCAACCTGCCCGTGACGATCGTCGACGACTCCGGCGACGAGGGGCTCGAGGCCGCGGAGATCCTGCTCAAGCAGGTGAGCGGCGACGTCTCCACCCCGGCCGACGGCACCTTCGGCTACCTGCAGATCGAGGACAACGACCAGACCGACGTGCGCGACGACTTCAACGGCGACGGGCGGGCCGATCAGGCCATCGGCGTGCCGAACGAGGACCTGCCGGGCGGCGCGGACGCGGGTGCCGTGCAGGTCCTCTACGGCTCGGACAACGGCCTGCAGGCCGGCAACGACCAGCGCTTCACGCAGGACGCGGCCGGGATGCCCGACGTGGCCGAGCCGGGTGACCAGTTCGGCGCGGCGGTGGCGGCGAGCGACTTCGACGGCGACGGGTTCGGCGATCTGGCGATCGGCGCGCCGGGGGAGGACGACGCCGGCGTCACCGACATGGGCCGGGTGACGATCCTCTACGGCAGCGCGACGGGCCTGAAGACCAGCGGCGCCCTGCTGCTGGGCCAGGGCTCGACCGGCGTCCCCGACGACAACGAGACCGGCGACCGGTGGGGCGCGGCGCTGGCGGCCGGGAACCTCGGCCGTGGTGCCCGCGGCGACCTCGCGGTCGGCGCGCCGGGCGAGGACGTCGGCGCGATCACCGGCGCCGGCGCCGTCACGACGCTCTACGGAACCGCGAGCGGTCTCGGGACCTCGGGGTCGACGCTGTGGACCCAGAACACGGCGAACGTCGAGCAGGACGCCGAGGCCGGCGACGGCTTCGGCTCGGTCCTCGCCGTCGGCGACTTCGGCAAGGGCGCCGAAAGCGACCTGGCGGTCGGCGTGCCGGCCGAGAACGCCGGCCGCGGCGTGGTGCAGGTCCTGTACGGGACGACCGCGACGGGGATCTCGGCGTCGGGCGACAGCCTGTTCAGCCAGAGCACACCGGGGATGGGCACCGGCTCGATCGCCGAGGACGGCGACCACTTCGGCGCGGCGCTCGCCACGGGCGACATGGGCGGCCGCGGGGGTGGGGACGAGCTGGCGATCGGCGCACCGGACGAGAACGTCAACGGCGTCGCCGACGCGGGCGCGGCCCACGTCCTCCAGGGCACGGACGCCGGCGGGCTCACCACCGACCGCTCGGAGTACTGGGTCCAGAACGACCCGAAGATCAACACGATCAACGAGCCGGCCGACCGCTTCGGCGCGGCGGTGGTCATCGGGGACTTCGGCGGCGACGGCGACGAGCAGACGCGCGCGGCGATCATCCATCCGTTCGACGCCGGGAGCAACGACCTGGCCGTCGGCGTCCCGGGCGAGACGTTCGGCGCGATCAAGGGCGCCGGCGCGGTGGAGGTCATCTACGGCCACGAGGTGATCGGCAACGACATCCCCAACGCCCAGTGGCACCAGGACGACACGGGGATCGCCGACACCAACAAGGCCGGCGACCACTTCGGTGCGACGCTCGCCCGCGGGGCGTACGAGGGGGCGTTCGGGTCCGACGGCCTCGCCATCGGCGTGCCGGGCGAGAAGCTCGGGACGGCCGCGGGAGCCGGCGGTGTGGCGGTGCTCTCCGCGACGACCACCTCGGGCATCGTCGAGACCGACTCGCAGCGGTTCACCCAGGGGGCGGGCGGCGTGCAGGACACGGCGGAGGCCGGCGACGGCTTCGGGGCGGTGCTCTCGCCCTGACCGCGGCCCGGCGCTGAACGTGGCGCCCCCCGGGTACGGGGGGTGCCATGACGGCCCACGACTGGCTCGGACGCCCCGTGGCGGACCTCTCCGGGCGCCGCTACGCCCGCCTCGACGACCTCTTCGTGGGGCGGACCAGCGGCGATCCCGAGTTCGGGATCGTGTCGCTCGACGCCGAGGGCACGGAGCGGGTCGCCGTGCCGCTGCGCGAGGCGCGTCCCGACGCGGGCGCCATCGTCCTGCCGTACGACATCGACCGGGTCGTCGCCGCGCCCCCGGGCC
>DASVQH010000340.1:0-8692 GCA_036389195.1 Solirubrobacteraceae bacterium | reverse complement strand
GCGTCGCTGACCGCGGCGTGCGCGCCCGCCGACGCGGCGGACGACGACACGGCGAACGGCGCGGCGCTGCCGTACCGGTTCTGCGACGACGGCGTCCCGGACCAGGGCGGCCGGACGCCGAACCCCGGCGCGGTCAAGGCGATCGCCGTGCCGCAGAGCTACGCCGGCGTCGAGGGGCTTCCGGCCAAGGCCCCCGCGCAGCCCGGCACGGGGGCGGACGCCGCGGGCGACGTCGCGCTCGACGTCGACCTCGCGCTGCCCGACCCGGGGCGGTTCCCCAAGCCGGCCGCGGGCTACCCGCTGATCGTCTTCATGCACGGCTGCTGCGCGGGCAACAAGACGTCGTGGGAGAGCCCGCGGGCGCTCGGCAGCGGCGAGAAGTGGAAGTACAACAGCGCGTACTTCGCGGCGCGCGGCTACGTCGCGGTCACGTACACCGCGCGCGGGTTCGTCTCCAGCGTGGCCAGCGGCTCCAAGGGGTCGACGGGCGAGACGCAGATCGACGACGCCCGCTACGAGATGAACGACTTCCAGCACCTGACCGGCCAGCTCGCCGACGATCCGGCGCTGGGGATCGACGCCTCGAACGTGGTCGCGACCGGCGGCTCCTACGGTGGCGGCTTCGCCTGGATGGCGCTCACCGACCCGACGTGGACGAGCCCGGGCGGTCGCCCCATGGCGCTGCGGGCGGTGGCGCCGCGCTACGGCTGGACGGACCTGGTCGAGTCGCTCGTCCCCAACGGCGACGACCGCGATCGGCTGCCCGCCTTCGACGGCTCGGAGACCGTCCGCCCGCTCGGCTTCGCCAAGCGCTCGATCCTCGCCGCGCTGTTCGGCTCCGGCCAGCTCGGGTTCCCGACGGTCGCCGTGGGCAGCCAGGCGACGTTCCCGCCCGCGGTCGCGCAGGCCTTCGCCTGCCTGCAGAGCGCCGACCCCTACGAGACCAACCCGCTGTGCGGCGAGACGCTCCAGGTGACGCTCCCCGAGTTCGCCCGCTACCGGTCGGCCTTCTACCAGCAGCGGTACTTCGACCGCCTGGCCGCGGGCGACGCCGCCGCCCGCGTCCCCGTCTTCAGCGCCGGCACGTTCACCGACCAGCTCTTCCCCAACGAGGAGCACCGCCGGATGGTGGAGCGCCTGAAGGCGACCTCGCCCGGCTATCCGGTGCAGGAGCACTACGGCGACTACCAGCACTTCACGCAGAACAAGGCGAAGGAGTGGGGCGACGTCTGCGGCGGCGACCGTCATGTGTGCACGCTGGCGGACTTCCCCGGCGGCGACCTGGACGCCGAGCCGGCGGGGCGCGTGCGGGTCGGCGTCCACTCGCGTCTCAGCGACTTCCTCGACCACTACGTCAAGCCGCCGGCGAACCCGTCCGAGCCGGCGCCCGCCTTCGACGTGACCGCCTCGGTCCAGGCGTGCCCCGAGACCGCCGGGCAGCTCGGCGTACCCGCCGACGAGCCGGGCCCGGAATTCACCGCCGCGAGCTTCGGCGCGCTGGCGCCGCATACGCTGCGGGCCAGGATCCTCGGGACCCAGACGACCACGAACAAGGCGGTGCCCAACCAGCACGCGCTGCGCGCCGACCCGATCTTCAACCAGGCCGCCAACGGGGCGAGCTGCGTCGTCGAGACCGATCCGGCCGGCCCGGGCGTGGCGACCTACGACTCCGCGCCGCTGGAGCGGACCGCGACGATGCTCGGCCGCACGCGGGTGACGGTCGCCCACCAGTCCGCCGGCACGCAGCTGCAGCTCACCGCGCGGCTGTACGACGTGCGCCCGGACGGCAGCGCGATACTCGTCGACCGCGGCCTGCGGCGGATCGCCGACGGGCAGGGCGACGGGTTCACGAACGTCGACCTGCACGGCAACGGCTGGCGCTTCGACGCCGGGCACAAGCTGCGGCTGGAGATCGCCCAGGACGACGACCCCTACATCCGCGGCTCGAACGTCCCGTCGTCGATGACGCTCACCGGGATCGCGCTCGAGATGCCCATACGCGAGGGCGACGTCGCGCTGCCCCCGGTCACGGCCGCCGGCCCGCCGGCAGCCGGGTGCAAGCCCCGGCGTGGCTTCGCCTCCGTGTCGGCCCGTTCGCGCGGCGGCGGCCTGCGGATCGCGCTGCGCCGGCTGCAGGCGCGCCCGGTGGTGGTCGACGTCTTCCGGCAGTCGCGCGGGCGGCGGGTCATCGGCAACCGGCTCGTCGCGCGCTTCCGCGGGCGCACGGGCGCGTTCGGCTGGAACGGCCGCTCGCGGCGGGCGGGCCGCGGAGTCGGCGACGGCGCGTACTTCGTCCGCTTCCGCATGACGCTGGCCGACGGCGGCACCGACACGCGCCGCGTCACCCTGCGGCGGGCGCACGGGCGGTTCCGGGGGCGGCCCGCGTTCCACCGTCGCGCGAGCTGCGGGACGATCTCGTTCTTCAAGCTCGGCTCGTCGGTGTTCGGCGGACGCGACGGCGCGCGGCTCGGCGTGGCGTTCCGCCTCGGCGTGCCCGCGCGCACGACGCTCACGCTGCTGCGGGGTGGACGGAAGGTGCGGACGCTGCGCACCGCCCAGGACCCGGCGCGGCGCAAGCTCCGCCTGTCCCTGCGCGCCCGCGGGCTGCGCCGCGGCGACTACAGGGTCCGCCTCCGGGTGCAGCGCGCCGGCGGCGAGGTCAAGACGGCGACGCTCACCGCGCGGCGTCTCTAGCCTTCTCGGGATGCGCCGGCTCGTCGCCGTGCAGGTCGCGGCGATCGTCGTGCTCGGCCTGGTGACCGTGATCCGCTTCCACGTGTGGGCGGGGGTCGACGAGCGCGCCCACTTCGCCAACGTCGAGCAGCTCGCCGAGCACGGCCGCTACCCGCGCCAGGAGGAGCTGGTGTCGCGCGACGTGCAGCGGGTCACGCTCCCCGACCCGCCGGACCCGCGCTCCGAGGGGCTCTACGGCCGCGCCTACGAGGGGGTGCAGGCGCCGCTGTACTACGCGCTCGCCGTCCCGGCGTACCTGATCCCGCTCGACGGCCGGGGCAAGGTGACCGTGCTGCGGCTGTTCGACCTCGCGCTGCTCCTCGTCGCGCTGGTGCTGGCGGCCGTCCTGGCGCGCGAGCTGCTCGGCGACCGGTGGCGGTTCGGCTTCGCGGCGGTCGCGGTGGTCGTCCTCTGGCCGGGTGTGCTGGTGCGCATGATCACCGTCTCCAACGACGTGCTGGCGGTCCCGGCCGCGCTGCTGTTCGCGCTGCTCGCGGTGCGCGCGTACAAGCAGCGGACCCCGCGGCGGCTCCTGCTCGCCGGCCTGGTCCTCGGCCTGGCCATCCTCACCAAGGCGACGCTCGTCTACCTCGTCCCCGTGCTCGTGCTCCTGGCGGCCGACGTCCTGCGCCGGCCCGGCCCGAGCCGGGGGGCGCGCGCCGCCGCCGTGCTCGCGCTCGCGCTGCCCGCGCTGCTCGTCCTGCCCTGGGTCCTCGTCAACCACGCCCGCTACGGCACCTACGCTCTGGTCGGCGGGACGGCCGAGATCGCGGCGCTGTTCCCGGTCGACCCGCGCCTGGACGTCGACGGCGTCCTCCCCCGCCTCGGGCGCCTGACGGAGGCCGCGCTGCCGCAGGAGTTCGACCCGACCCACCAGACGCCGCTCGGCGGGATCGTCACCCGCGGCCTCGTCGTCGCGCTGCTGGCCTTCGCGATCGCGGGCGCGGCGGCCGGTCGGAAGCGGCTCGGCGCCGCGGCCGCGGCGGCGCTCGGCCTGCCGCTGCTCGCCGGCGTCGCCGGGCTGGTCGTGGAGTTCGCCCGCGACGGCACCGACGTCTTCTTCGGCCGCTACCTCTACGGCGCCGCCCTCCTGTTCGCGCTCCTCGGCGCCGCCGGGTGGCTGGCCGCGGGGCGCGAGCGCGTCGTGGCCGGCTGGGTCGCGGCGACGTCCGCGGTCGCCGCGGGCTTCTGGGTCTACCTGGCCGCCGCCTACTACTTCCAGGACGTCGGGCGCAAGCTCGGCTTCGTGTAGCGCGCCGCGGCTACGGCGCGATCACGTTCTTCTGCTCGCAGTCGGTGGCGACGAGGTCGGTGGCGTCGGCGTTGGCGACGTCGCCGGGCTCCGGGCTGGTGGCGTCGGTCCCGCACTGGTCGGTGTCCTTGATGCCGTCGCTGTAGCTGTTGAGCACGTCGGCGCCGAGGCCGCCCTGGAGGACGTCGGCGGTGAACTTCCCGCCGACCAGCGTGTCCTTGCCGGCGCGGCCGATCAGCGTCGTCTTGACGTGGTCGGCGGCCTGCAGGAAGTCGTCGAGGGGCGTGCCGGTGATGCGCTCGAAGTCGCCGGCGACGTCGTCGCGCTCGTCGAGGTCGCCGTCGTCGGCGATGCCGTTCGGCGTGACCGAGACGCCTTCGGTGCGGTTGGCATAGCCCAGCGCGTCGGTGCCGAGATCGGCGCCCGTGGACGTGCTCTTCGGGCCTGATCCCCCGGAGAGCTTGTCCGGGCCGAAGCCCCCGTCGATCGCATCGCTGCCCGCTTCGCCGTAGAGGTTGTCCTCGTCGTAGCCGCCGAGCAGCGTGTCGTTGCCGCCGCCGCCGGCGAGCCAGTCGGGGCCGTCACCCCCGACCAGCCGGTTGGCGGTGGTCGGCTGGTAGCTGCGGAGGGAATTGCCGCCGGAGCCGCCGACGACGTTCTCGACGTCGGTGAAGACCTCGTCGCCTTCGTTCGCGCCGTTGAGGCGGGCCGGGGCGGCGAGAGAGGCACCGGGGACGTCGACGGCCGGCAAGGCGACCGACACACCTGCCGTCCGCAGCGCGTACGTCAGCGTGTCGCTGCCGGCGCCGCCGTGGAAGAAGTCCGCCTGCCCGCCGCCGTCCATCGTGTCGTTCCCATCGCCGCCGTCGATCCAGTCGTCGCCGGCGCCGCCCTTGACGCTGTCGCCACCCCCACCGGCACGGATGATGTCGTTGCCGCCGCCGCCCGAGATGGCGTCCGCCTCTTCCGTACCGCAGATCACGTCCGACCTCGACGTCCCGGTCATGACGAGCCCGTCGCCCCTCGGGGTCCCCGTGGTGATGGTGCAGGGCGCGTTCGGCCAGGGCTCCGCGTCGGCGAACGGCAGCCACCGGGGCGTGCGCCCCTCCTGGCCGGTCGAGGCGGGGGCACCGCCACCTGCCGGGATCGTCAGGAACGCGCCGGAGTCGTCGGGGCGCGCGGCGGAGTAGACGATGCTCGTGCCGTCGGGCGAATACGACGGCTGGCTCTCGTCGCCCCCGTTGTTCCCGCCGTAGTCGGTCCAGGTCGTGCGGGTGATCCGCCGGACCGCCGGCGTCGCCGCCGGCGTGACGGCGTACAGGTCGTAGGACCGGTCCGTCGCGCGATCGGAGGCGAAGGCGATCTCGGACCCGTCCGGCTTCCACGAGGGCTGGACGTCGTCGTAGACGGAGCGCACCAGGCGGCGCTCCCCTGTGCCGTCGGTGTTGATGACGTAGATGTCGTTGCTCCGCTTCAGGAGGCTTTCGTCGATCGCGGTGAAGGCGATCCTCGCGCCGTCCGGCGAGAACTCGGGCCAGCTGATGCCCGTCAGCGAGTCGGCGTGCCCGGGCTGCAGCGCCGGGAGGTCGACGCGCGAAAGCTCGACGCCCGCCGCGCTCAGCGTGACGACGCTCAGCCGGGACCATCCGTCCGCGACGACGAGCTTCATGCCGTCGGGCGACGGCGAGACGTACCAGTCGGTCGGCGTGTGCGTGACCTGCTTGCGGTCGAAGCCGTCGGGCCTCATCGACCAGACGCCGGTCGCCGACGATCCCGCTTCGTGGAAGCCGAAGACCCGCTGCCCGTCGGCCGAGACGGTCGGCCGGTGGTAGGACCCGTCCTGCGGCGTGATCGAGGACGGGCCGACGAAATCCGCCCCATCGGCCTCGAACGAGACGAACTGCCCGTACTGCACCGCCATGATCCGGCCGTCGCTCCCGGGGAACGCGGCCCGGGTCGCCGGCGCCGCGAGCAGCGCGACGCCGGCCGCCGCCAACGTGGTCACCGCCTGGATCCGACGAGCACGACGCTGCGGCATGGGGTCCTCCCGGCTGCGGAGGCGACGCGGCGCACGCCGCCCGTTCCGAGCGACCCTAACCAGGCCGGCGCCGGGAACGCAAGACGGCCGAACCGTCAGAACCTGCCGCTCCCGGCTCTCGGCTCTCGGCTCCCGTCGCCGTTGCTGGCGCACGACCGCTCAAATCCGCCTCGCGCGGCTGAGACGATGTCGATGCGCCAAGACGGGCGCATCGCACATGGACCTTCCCGACCCGCAGCAGGCGCTCCGGCAGCTTGCCGACGAACGCGCGGCGCTGCGGCGGGTGGCCGAGCTCGCGGCCCGCGGGGCGGCGCGCAGCGACGTGCTCCACGCGGTCGCGGCGCAGGCGTCGCGCCTCACGGGGGTCGACTTCGTCACCCTGCTGCGCTTCGAGCCGGACGGGACGACGGAGATCGTCGCGCTGCACGGCCCGCCGCACGGGATCGAGGTGGGCATGCGGGCGCCGGGCGACGGCGACGGCGCGGTGCAGGAGACCTTCCGGACGGGCGCGCCCGCGCACCGCGACGACCTGCGCGACGTGGCCGGCAGGTGGCCGTCGCTGGCCGACGCGCGCGGCTACCGCTCCAGCGCCGCGGCGCCCATCGTCCTCGACGGCGCGCTCTGGGGGACGCTGGTCGTCACCGGCGCCGACGGGCCCCTGTCGCCCGAGACCCGGGAGGGCCTGGCCGGCTTCGCCGAGCTGGCGGGGACCGCGATCGCGGCCGTGCAGGCCCGCGACGACGCCCGGCGGCTGGCCGAGGAGCAGGCCGCGCTGCGGCGCGTCGCCGAGCTCGGCGCGCGCCGGGCGGCGTCGGCGGAGGTCTTCGAGGCGATCGTCCAGGAGGCCTCGGACCTCGTGGGCGGCGCCGCCACGGTCCTGGCCACCATCGAGGCGGGCGCGGCGCACATCCAGGCCACGTGTCGCAGCGACGTGCCGGTCGGCATGCGGTTCCCCGTGGACCCGGCCGCCACGCCGCTGCTGCACCAGCTGGTGCGGACCCGCCGCCCGGTGCGGGGCGACCGCGTCCACGAGAGCGCGGCGTCGGCGGCGATCGCCGGGATGAGCATCGTCGACATCGTCGGGGTGCCGATCGAGGTCGGCGGCGAGCTGTGGGGCTTCCTCTCGACGCACACCCCCGGCCCGCCGCCCCCGCCGTCCACCGAAGCGCAGCTGACCGCCTTCGCCCGGCTGGCCGCGGCGGCCATCTCGGGCAGCCGCGCGCTGCGCGACCTCCAGGAGCTCGCCGACGACCAGGCGGCCCTGCGGCGGATCGCCGAGGTCGTCGCCCGCGGCGCCTCGCCCGACGAGGTCGCCCAGCGCGTCACCGGCGAGGCGGCCGCCCTGCTGGGCGGCCGGCCGATGACGCTCAGCCGCCTCGACGGCGAGGCGCTCGAGGTGGTGGCGACCGCCGGCGGGCCCGCGCCGGCGGGAGCGGGCGTGCCCTTCGCCGAGCACTCCGCGCCCGTCGTGGTCGAGGGGCAGGTCTGGGGCCACCTGGCCGCCGCGTCGCCCGGCGCACCGCTCGATCCCGGCATGCAGGCGCGCCTGGCGCAGTTCGCCAAGCTCGCCGGCGTGGCCATCGCCGGCGCGCAGACCCGGAAGTCCGCGCTCGCGCTCCTGGCGGAGCAGACGGCGCTGCGCCGGATCGCCGAGCTCGTCGCGCACGGCGTCGCCCCGGACGAGCTCTTCGCCGCGGTCACCGTCGAGGCGTCCAAGCTGCTCGACGACCACCCCACGACCATGACGAAGATCGAGCCCGGGAACGAGATCGTCGTGGTCGCCGTCCACGGCTCGCCCGCGACCGTCGGGGCGCGGATTGCCTTCACCGAGGGCATGCTGCCGGCGCTCGTCCGCAGGAGCGGCCGACCCGTGCGCATCGACGACTACACGCCCCGCGGGTCGCCGATCGCCCGGGAGTACCGGCTCGCCGCCGCCGTCGGCGCGCCGATCCTCGTCGAGGGGGAGGTCTGGGGCGTCATGGCGGCGAGCTCGTCGACCGGGCCGCTGCCCTCAGACGCCGAGGAGCGGCTGGGCCAGTTCGCCGAGCTGGTCGGCGCCGCCATCGCCAACACGGAGAGCCACGCGCAGCTCGCGGCATCCCGCGCGCGGGTCATCGCGGCGTCCGACGAGACGCGGCGGCGGCTGCAGCGCGACCTCCACGACGGCGCCCAGCAGCGGCTCGTGCAGACGGTGATCACCCTGCGCCTGGCCGTGGCCGCGATGCGCAAGCGGGACACCCGGGCCGAGGGCCTCGTCGAAGGCGCGCTCGAGCACGCGATGCGGGCCACCGACGCCCTGCGCGACCTCGCGCGCGGGATGCTCCCGGCCGCGCTGGAACGCGGCGGCCTGCGGACGGGCATCGCCACGCTGGTGTCGGGCCTCTCGCTGCCGGTCGAGCTCGACGTCGAGGCCCCGCGGCTGACCCCCGACGCCGAGGCGGCCGCCTACTTCGTGGTCGCCGAGGCGCTCACCAACGTGGTCAAGCACGCCGCGGCGTCGCGGGCGACGGTGCGGATCGCGTACGACGCGGACGGCGGCATGCTGTCGGTGCGCGTCCGCGACGACGGCGTCGGCGGCGCGAACGCGAGCCCCGACTCGGGGACGGGCCTCGTCGGCCTGTCGGACCGGGTCGCCGCCGCCCGCGGCACGCTCGCCGTCACCTCCGAGC
>DASVQH010000339.1:0-7475 GCA_036389195.1 Solirubrobacteraceae bacterium | reverse complement strand
TCAAGCAGAACTACCTCTACCGGCTGATGCCCGAGGCCGCCGAGCGCGGCGAGGTGGTCAAGTCTGGGCGCGGATGGCACATCCGCGACCGGGACGAGGCCGCGGGCGGGGACGGGGACGCGGAGTAGGTCGCCTTCCACGTTCTGGCGGTGGTCAACGTGGATGGATCGTGCCTACCGCCTCTCGTCATCCACGTTAAACCACCACCAGGGTGGTCGACGTGGATTGAGCCCTGTGTGGGCGACCGGCGATCCACGCTGACCACCGCCGCTTTCCGGTCCTTCGCCACGGCGATCGGCAGACGACTACTCTCCCATCAAAGAGGCAGTTCCGCGCGACCACGTGCCCGCACCACGTCCGAACGGAGCGGCCAGGTGCCGGGCACCGGGGCCGCCACGACCGGGGCGCGCGCACCGGCGCCCCGGTCGCCGCCGCCCTAGATCAGGCCGAGCCCCTTCACCGCGTCACGCTCGCCGCGCAGCTCGTCGACCGTGGCGTCGATCTTCGACTGCGAGAAGTCGTCGATGTCGAGCCCCTGCACGATCTCGTAGGCGCCGCCCGAGCAGGTGACGGGGAACGAGGAGATGATCCCCTCGTCGACGCCGTAGGAGCCGTCGGAGGGCACGGCCATGGAGACCCAGCCGCCGTCGGTGCCGAGCACCCAGTCGTGGATGTGGTCGATCGCCGCGCTGGCCGCGCTCGCGGCGCTGGAGGCGCCGCGCGCCTCGATGATCGCCGCGCCGCGCTTGCCGACCGTGGGCAGGAAGTCGTTCTCCAGCCACTCCTGGTCGTTCACCACCTCGGCGGCCACCTTGCCGCCGATCTGGGCGTGGAACAGGTTGGGGTACATCGTCGGCGAGTGGTTGCCCCAGATCGCCATCCGCGAGATGTCGGTCACCGAGCAGCCCGCCTTCTTCGACAGCTGCGCCAGCGCGCGGTTGTGGTCCAGGCGCGTCATCGCGGTGAAGCGCTCGCGCGGGACGTCGGGCGCGTTGGACATCGCGATCAGGGCGTTCGTGTTGGCGGGGTTGCCGACCACGAGCACCTTCACGTCGTCGGCCGCGCCGGCGTTGATGGCCTCGCCCTGCGGCTTGAAGATCCCGCCGTTGGCTTCCAGCAGGTCGGCGCGCTCCATGCCCTTCGTGCGCGGCCGGGCGCCGACGAGCAGCGCGACGTTGACGCCGTCGAACGCCGCCTTCGGGTCGTCGAAGATGTCGATGCCGGCGAGCAGCGGGAACGCGCAGTCGTCGAGCTCCATGGCCGTGCCCTCGGCGGCCTTGACCGCCTGAGGGATCTCCAGCAGGCGCAGCGCGACCTGGGTGTCGGGCCCGAGCAGCTGCCCGGACGCGATCCGGAACAGCAGGGCGTAGCCGATCTGGCCGGCGGCGCCGGTGACCGTGACGTTGACGGGAGCCATGTCTCTAGTTCATCTCCTTCTGCAGGTTCTGATCCACCGCGTCGAGGAACTCCTGGGTGGTGAGGAAGTCCTGGTCGCCGCCCACGAGCAGCGCGAGGTCCTTGGTCATCTTGCCCGACTCGACGGTCTCCACACAGACGCGCTCGAGCGTCTCGGCGAACTCCCCGACCTCGGGGGTGTCGTCCATCCGCCCGCGCGCCTGCAGCCCGCGCGTCCACGCGAAGATCGAGGCGATCGGGTTGGTGGACGTGGGCTTGCCCTGCTGGTGCTGGCGGAAGTGACGGGTGACGGTGCCGTGGGCGGCCTCGGCCTCGACGGTCTTGCCGTCCGGGGTCATCAGCACGGACGTCATGAGCCCGAGCGAGCCGAAGCCCTGGGCGACCGTGTCCGACTGCACGTCGCCGTCGTAGTTCTTGCACGCCCACACGTAGCCGCCCTCCCACTTCAGCGCGGCGGCGACCATGTCGTCGATCAGTCGGTGCTCGTAGGTGATGCCGGCCTCGTCGAAGTCGGCCTTGAACTCCGCGTCGAAGACCTCCTGGAAGAGGTCCTTGAAGCGCCCGTCGTAGCGCTTGAGGATCGTGTTCTTGGTCGACAGGTAGACCGGGAAGCCGCGGTCCAGGCCGTAGCGCATGGAGGCGCGGGCGAAGTCGCGGATGGAGTCGTCGAGGTTGTACATCGCCATCGCGACGCCGCCGCCCGGGAACTCGTACACGTTCACCTCGACGGGATCTGACCCGTCCTTCGGCGTGTAGGTGAGCGTCAGCGTCCCCTCGCCCGGCACCACGATGTCCTCGGCGCGGTACTGGTCACCGAAGGCGTGGCGGCCGATGATGATCGGCTTCGTCCATCCCGGCACGAGCCGCGGGACGTTGGAGATCACGATCGGCTCGCGGAAGATCACGCCGCCGAGGATGTTGCGGATCGTCCCGTTGGGCGACCGGTACATGTCCTTGAGGCCGAACTCCTCGACGCGGGCCTCGTCGGGCGTGATCGTCGCGCACTTGACGCCGACGCCGTGCTCCTTGATGGCGTTGGCGGCGTCGACGGTGATCTGGTCCTCCGTCGCGTCGCGGCTCTCGATCCCGAGGTCGTAGTAGAGAAGCTCGACGTCGAGGTAGGGCAGGATGAGCTGGTCCTTGATGAAGGCCCAGATGATGCGGGTCATCTCGTCGCCGTCGAGCTCGACGACCGGGTTCTTGACTTTGATCTTGGCCATGGGCGCGCGATGGTATCTGCGACCCTGTGCGGGGTGTCCAGCGGTTCCTCCTACAAGCTCGCCACGCTCTTCGGGATCCGGATCGGGGTCAGCTCGAGCTGGTTCCTCATCCTCGGCCTGCTGCTGTTCTTCTTCACCCAGCGCTTCGAGACGACGCTGGAGGTCTCGACGAGCACCGCGTTCGCGGTCGCCGCGGCCGCCGCGGTGCTGTTCTTCGGATCGATCCTGCTGCACGAGCTGGGGCACGCGCTGGCCGCCAAGCGCGAGGGGATCGGCGTCGAGGGGATCGACCTGTTCCTGTTCGGCGGCGTGATGAAGATGAGCCGCGAGGGCGGCACGGCCGGCTCCATGTTCCGGATCGCGGCGGCGGGCCCCGCCGTGACGCTGCTGATCATCCTCGCGGTCGGCGGCCTCAGCGTCGCCCTGCTCGGCTGGACGGGCGCCCGTGAGACCGCAGAGCTCGACGCCCCCCTCGGCACCACCGCGCTCGAGCAGCTCGTGGCGCTCGTCCTCGCGCTCAACATCGTGCTGCTGATCTTCAACCTGCTGCCCGCGCTGCCGCTCGACGGCGGCCAGATCCTGCGCTCGGCGGTGTGGGGGCTCACGGGCGACCGCTCCAAGGGCACGCGGATCGCCGCGCTTCTGGGGCAGCTCCTCTCCTACCTGCTGATGGCCTACGGCGCCTTCCAGGTGCTCTCGGGCGACACCGGGAGCGGCCTGTGGTCGGTCGCGCTCGGCTTCATGATCGGGCAGGGCGCGCGCGCCGCGGCCGTCCAGAGCGAGTTCACCGAGCGGCTCGAGGGGATCACCATCGCCGACGTCATGGACCGCGACCCGGTGACGATCCCCGCGGCGCTCGACACCGCGACCGCCTACGAGGACTTCTTCGAGCGCTACCAGGGCTGGGACTGGTTCGCGGTCGTGGAGGAGGACGGACGCTTCTCCGGCCTCGCCCACCGGGCCGCGATGCGCCACGCCGCGTTGGAGGAGGGCGGCCGGTCCCACGCCCGCGACGTCGCCGCGCCGACCGCGGAGGAGTCGAGGGTGCAGGCCGACGCGCCGCTGGAGGATCTGCTGGGCTCCGAGCCGCTGCGCCGGCTCGGCGCGCTGATGGCCGTCGACGGCGACGGCCGTCTCCAGGGCGTCGTGACGCTCGAGCAGGTCTCGCGCGCGCTGCGCGCCAACCTCGCCTAGCGCCGCAGGGTCACGCGCCGCTCCGCCGTCCGCGGCTGCGCGGCGCGCTCGACCGCCCGCAGGACGAGCCGCACCTTCTCGGCGCGGCGCAGTGCCCGGCGGGCGCTGCGCTTCACCTTGATGGTCACCCGCGCGGAGTCGCCGGGGGCGATCGAGAAGGAGCGCTTCCCGAGCGTGAGCTTCTTGCGGCGCCCGCCGACGCGCAGCTTCTTCGCGGTGCGCAGCCGCAGGACGCCGTTGCAGCCGGCCGGCTCGGCGACCCGGCAGGTGAGCTTGAGCCTGATGCGCCCGGACCTCGTCAGCTTCGGCTTCGCCGGCCCGAGCGAGAGCGGGAACGCCGCGGCGCTCCCGCCGGCGTCGCCGCCACCGCCCCCGCCCCCGCCCCCGCCCCCGCCGGCCGGGCGCGACACCTGCTCGCACAGGTTGTCCCCGTCGGCGGCCACCGCGTCGTCGGCATCGACCTCCGCGCTGTCCGCACCCGGGCCACAGGCCACGGGCTCCGCGACGCCGTCGCGAGCGCGCACCGTGTCGTTGCCCGTCCCGGCGACGTCGCGCTCGGTCCGATCGCCGATGAACGAGTCCCGCCCCGCGCCGCCCGTGAGCAGGTCGTCGCCGAAGCCGCCCTCCAGGTAGTCGTCGCCGTCCCCGCCGTCGAGGCGGTCGTTGCCGTCGAAGGCCAGCAGCCGGTCGTCGCCGCCGCGCCCCTCCAGCGCGTCGTTGCCCGAGCTGGAGCCCAGCAGCTCGTTCGGCGCGTCGCTCCCCACGAAGGTGTTGTCCGCGGAGATGTCGCCCTCGAGGTTCTCGACGTCGGAGCGGACGTTGTCGCCCTCCCCCGCCTCGCCGTCGTCCGGCCGGTCGTCCAGCGACACCCGCAGGGCGCCGCTCGTGTGGTGGGCGTAGTACGAGACGACGTCGACCCCGTCGCCGCCGGAGAAGTCGTCGGCGCCGCGGTTGGGCGCGAACGACGAGTCGCGGAAGCGCTCGTCGCCGGTCATCGTGTCGTCGCCCGGCCCGCCGATCAGCGCGTCGGCGCCGCCGCCGCCGGAGATGGCGTCGTTGCCCTCGCCGCCGTCGATCGTCGCCGGGACGGTCGTGCCCGGCGAGTGGTCCATCGCGTCGGAGCCGGGCCCCAGCGTGGCGCGCACCCGCGAGGGCGGCCCCTGCGGGAAGCGGCAGAGGACGCGGTTGGCCTCCTGCTGCTCGCAGCCCTCCCCCGCGGTCAGCGGGCCCCGGGAAGCGGGCCCCGGGCGTCGGTGAACTGCAGGTCGGCGCTCTGGGCGAAGCTGCCGACGCCGATGTCGTTGACCTCCGGACCGGCCGTGGCGAGCACCTCGGTCCCGCTCAGCGCGACGGTCGCCGCGCTCGCGGCCGCCGGGACGGCGGGGGTCGCCACGGCGGCGATCAGCAGGGGCAGCAGCACCCGGCGCATCATGCGCCTCGGCGGCGCAGCAGCACCCGCGCCGCGACGACGTGCGGCTGCGCCGCGGACTCGACCGCCCGGACCACGAGCGCGACTCGCTTCGCGCGCCGCAGCGCCTTGGTCTCGCCCTCCGACAGCCGCAGCGCGATCGTGGCCGTCTGACCCGCGGGGATCCGGAACGCCCGCGTGCCCACGCGCAGCGTGCGGCGCCGCCGGCCCATCCGGATCCGCTTGGCCGAGGAAGCCGCGAGCCGGCCGACGCAGTCGGGCGCCTGCCCGGCGCCGCCGCAGGCGACCGTGAGGAAGACGTGGCGCCCCGGCGACACGCGGACGTCCGCCGCGTCGAGGGTGACGGGGAACGGCACGACGGGAACGACCACGGGCGCCGGGGCGGGCTCCCGCGGCGGCCGGCGCGGCGGGTCGAGCCGCTCGCAGTCGAAGTCGACGTCGTCGAAGGAATCGACCGCGGCGTAGTCGTCACCGGCGCGGCACGCGATCGTGTCCGTCGCCGCGTCCCGCTCGATGATCGTGTCGTCGCCCGCGCCGGCCGAGACGTAGTCGTGACCCGCGTCGCCGTGGATGCGGTCGTTGCGGTCACCACCGACGATGCCGTTGGGCCTGAAGTCGCCGCGCAGGTCGTTCTCCGCGGTCGCGTCGCCCTGGATGTTCTCGACGTCCGGCCACACGAGGTCGCCTTCGCCCGGCGCGCCGTCGTCGGCCACGGAGTCGATCGAGACGGCCAGGCGGTCCGCCCCGTGGTCGCCGTAGACGACCCAGTCGCTGCCGGGCCCGCCGCGCATCTCGTCCGGTCGGAAGCGGCCGGCACCCGGGGTGGTGAGGCTCTCGTCGCCGGCCAGGAAGTCGTCGCCCGGGCCGCCGTCCAGCCGGTCGGCGCCGGCGCCGCCGATCAGGTAGTCGTTGCCCTCGCCGCCGCGCAGGTCGACGGCGACGTCGGAGTCCGTCTGCTGGCGGAAGAGGTCGTCGCCGCCGCCGAGATCCGCGCGGATCTGCCGCGGCGCCGCGCCGCCGGGCAGCGCGCAGACGACCGACCGGTCCCCGTCCTGACGGCAGCCCTCGCCGGCGACCACGGCTCCGAGGTCGTCGCTCAGCCGGTACTCCGGCGTGCCGTCCGGGAACGCCGGGCCTTCGGCGATCGTCATCGCGCTGCGCTCCGGCCCGCCGGCCGCCACGACCTCCTCCCCGGCCACCACGACCGCCGTCGCGGCGACCGCGGCGTGCGGCAGGCCGGCGAGCGCGACCAGCGAAGCGAGGAGGACGAGGAGGCCGGTGCGCACGCTCACCACTGTGGCACGCGAAGCGGCGTCCCGCGGCGCTCCGCGGTCAGCAGGCCGACAGGCGAAAATCCGCCGCGCATCCAGCCGCAAAGCGCCAGAATCGCCATCGCCAGCGGCCCTGCGCCCGTACCTCTTTCAAAACCGACCGGGAGATAGACTCGAATCCATGCCAGCACATGACGTCCTCATCATCGGCGCCGGCCTGGCCGGCCAGCGCGCCGCCCTCGCCGCGGCCGGTGCCGGTGCGTCCGTGGCGATCATGTCGAAGGTCCATCCCGTCCGCTCGCACTCCAACGCGGCGGCCGGCGGCATCAACGCCGCCCTGAACGTCAACGACTCCTGGGAGTCGCACGCCTACGACACGGTCAAGGGCTCGGACTACCTCGGCGACCAGGACGCGATCGAGATCATGTGCCGCGAGGCGCCCAACGAGGTGCTGTGGCTCGAGCACCAGGGCGTCACCTTCCACCGCAACGAGGAGGGCAGGCTCGGGACGCGGGCCTTCGGCGGCGCCTCCGCCGCGCGCACGTACTACGTCGCCGACATCACCGGCCAGGCGCTGCTGCACGTGCTCTACGAGCAGCTGATGAAGAACCACGAGACGGTCGACCGCTACGAGGAGTGGTTCGTCACCGCGATCGTGCAGGACGACGCGGGCGAGTGCTGCGGCGCGATCGCGCGCAACATCCGCGACGGCTCGATGGAGCTGTTCGCCGCCAAGTCGGTGATCCTCGCCACGGGCGGCGCCGGCCAGTGCTTCAAGCCGACCACCAACGCGCTCATCTGCACGGGCGACGGCATCGCGCAGTCCTTCCGCATCGGCGCGCCGCTGATGGACATGGAGATGATCCAGTACCACCCGACCACGCTCGCCGGGAACGGGATCCTCATCACCGAGGGCGCGCGCGGCGAGGGCGCTCACCTCTACAA
>DASVQH010000338.1:0-8368 GCA_036389195.1 Solirubrobacteraceae bacterium | reverse complement strand
CGCTCAGAACGTCGCGGCGGGGCCGAGCGCCCGCGGCCTTGAGCTCCTCCAGAGCACGCGCCGCGAGCGCCTCGGCGCCGCACCGCGCCGCCTGATCGAGGGCGCGTCGCAGCGGGTCCTGCGCCGCTCGTGCACGCCCGGCGCGTCGCAGGGCCCCACCCAGCTCGCACAGGGAGCGCGCGTGCTCGAGCCGCGCCGGCGAGCGCTCGAGCACCGCGACCGCCTCCGCGAGCTGCGCGGCGTCCCCGCGCAGCTCGCCGGCCTCGCGCAGGGCGCGCCCGACGACGCTCGGCGCGCCCCACGCGCGCGCCGCGTCCAGCTCCTCATCCGCGAGCGCCACCGCCTCCTCGCCTCGCCCGACCGCCGCCAGCGCCCGCGCCAGCGGCGGCCGCCAGGACGCCCAGCCCGCGCTGCGCACGCGCTGGCTCGCCGCGCGCACCCGCTCGGCGAGCGCCAGCGCCTCCTCGGCGCGGCCCTCGGCGAGCAGCAGCTCGCAGTGGGCGGTCTGCAGGAAGCGCTCGGCCTCGCTCCCCGGCGGCTGGCGGCCGCCCGCATCGAGCGCCGCGCGCGCATCGGCGAGGTCGCCGCGCTCGAGTCGCAGCGTGATCAGGAAGGACGCGGGATAGCCCGCGAGCGCTTCGGAGCCCCACAGGGCCATCTCGTGGATGCCCTCGCGCATCAGCCGCTCGGCCTCGGCCAGCTCGCCGCGCCGCATCAGCGCCCACCCGCGCCACATGTGCACGGTGAGGGTGAGGAACATGTTGCCGCGCCGGTGGGCCTCGACCAGCGCCCGATCCCACGCGCTCAGCGTCTCGGGCCGGTCGGCGAGCGCCATGACGACCATCGCCACGTTGTACGCGAAGCCGTCGTCGACGCTGAGCAGCTCCGGACCTTCGACCGCTCGCAGCGCGAGCCCGGCGCACTCGTCCGCGGAGCCCCCGAGGACGAAGCGACCCCACGCGGCGGCCGCCGCGAGCATCTTCGCGCCGCCGTCGCCTTCGGGAGGATCGTCGAAGACCGCGGCGATCCGCTCCTGGAGGCCGGGCAGCGCCACGCCGTGGCCGAGCGCGGTGACCAGCGCCATCGCCTCCAGCGCGTGCCGCGCGTCGGCCCGGTCGGCCGGTTGCTCGGCCGCCGCCTGCAGGCAGAGCTCCATGGTCTCCTGCGGGTCGTCGACGAAGTAGCCGATCCAGCCGCGGGCGTAGGCGGCCACGGCGCGGTCGGCGGGGTCGGCGAGCGCGGGGTAGACCTCGGCGAGGTGCCGGTAGGCGGCGAAGCCGTCGACCAGGCGCTCGGTGAGGCCCAGCTCGAACAGGAGGCGGGTGCGGTCGGCGGGCGCGGGCGGCTCCTCCAGCGCCCGGCGCAGGAGCGCGACGGCGCTGTCGGAGGCGCCCTGGCGCGCCGCCCGGGTCCCGGCGCGGTGCAGCACGCCGGCCGCCCAGGCGTCCCCGCGACGCGGCGCGAGGACGAGGTGCACCGCGACGACGTCGTCCGCGGCCCCCGCCTCGGCCAGCACGCGGGCGGCGCGCGCGTGCTGCAGCTCGCGTTCCCCGGGCGGCAGCGCGCGGTAGACCGCGTCGCGCACCAGCGGATGCACGAAGCCCAGCGGCGGCTCGGCCCGCAGGATCTCCGCGCGCGAGAGCGCGGCGACCGCCCGGGCGGCGACGTCCTCGGGCAGCCTCGCGAGCGCCGCGACGGCGGGCAGCTCGGCGCGCTCGCCGAGGACCGCGACGGCGCGCGCGGCGGCCACCGCGTCGGCGGACATGCGCGCCAGGCGCAGCCCGATCGTGCGCGAGACCGCGCGCGGCCCGATCTCCCGGACGGCCGGCACGCCGGCGGCGGTCGGGCGGACGCCGTCGGCCTCCAGCGCGGCGATCAGCTGGCGCAGGAGCAGCGGGTTGCCGCCGGTCGTCTCGTGGCAGGCGGCGCAGAAGGCCTCGTCGGCCTCGGCCCCGAGGGCGGCGCGGACGACGACGCGCGCCGCGCCGAGGCTGAGCGTCCCCGGCCGGATCGCCACCGTCCCGGGGTCGTGGAGGATCTCGTCGAGGAGGGTCGGGTCGGCGGCGGGCTCGCCGGTGCGCAGGGTCGTCGCGACGAGGATCGGCATGCCCTCCAGCCGCCGCACGAGGTAGGCCAGGAAGCGCAGCGACGGGCGGTCGGCCCACTGCAGGTCGTCGACCGCGAGCACCACGGGGCGCTCCGCGGCGAGGTTGAGCGTCAGCCAGTAGAGCCCGTGCAGGACGGCGAAGTCGGCCTCGCCGGCGGCCGCACGCGAGGTGCCGCCGGCGTGCTCGCCGGCCCCGAAGATCGCCGCCGCGGGCGCCGCCGAGCCGCCGAGCAGCGCCGCCGCCCGGCCGGGCTCGGCGAGCTGGCCCTCGAACAGCTGGCGCACGACGCCGAACGGGAAGTCGCGCTCCAGCTCGCCCGCTCGCGCACCGAGCGCGACGGCGTCGGGCCCGGCGCGGCGGCGCGCCTCGGCCAGCAGCCGCGTCTTGCCGACCCCGGCGGGGCCCTCGATCAGGGCGACCCGGCCCTGGCCGGCGCGCGCCTCCGCGAGCAGGGCGGCGAGCTCGGCCAGCTCGCGCTCGCGCTCGACGAGCCCGGGCAGCGCGGGCGGGCGCGGCGCCGGGGCGGGTTCCGTCGGGCCGGGGGCGGGCCGGCGGTCGAGGTCGGCCAGCAGCGCCTGGTGCAGGGCGACGAGCTCCGGCCCGGGCGTCGTCCCCAGCTCCTCGCGCAGCAGCGTGCGCAGGTCCTCGTAGACCCGCAGCGCCTCGGAGACGTTGCCCTGGGCGCGCAGCACCTGCATCGCCGCCGCGCGCGTCGACTCCCGGAACGGCGCCGCCTCGACCGCGCGGCGCGCCGCCTGCTCGGCCGCCAGCAGCTCGACGCCGCCGAGCGACGCGCCGCCGCGCGCGGCCAGCTCGAGCGCGGCCACCTGCAGGTCGGTCAGCTCGGACCGGCGCTCGTCGAGCCAGGGCGCCTGCAGCTCCGGGAGCAGGCCGCGGTCGGCGACGTCGAGCGCGTCGCGGGCGAGCTCCCACGCCGCCTGCCCGTCCCCGGCGCCCAGCGCCGCGCGCGCCTGCTCGACCGCCGCGTGCGCGGCCTCCCAGTCGACGACGGCGTCCTCGGGCAGGAGCAGCCGCAGCTCGCTGCGCCCCGGGAGGTGCTCGGGGCCGACCAGCCGGCGCAGGCGCGAGAGCAGCGGCGCGAGGTGGCCCTCGCCGCCTCCGGGCGCGGCTTCGTCCGGCCACACGGCGGCGACGAGCTCGTCGCGCCGCGCCGCGCGCTGGCGCGCGAGCACGAGGTAGGCGAACAGCAGGCGGCCCTGGCGGCCGCGCAGCGCCCGCTCGATCGGCTCACCCTGCCAGCGGACCCGGAGCGGGCCGCAGAGCTGGATGTGGGTACCGGCGCCCACGGCGCGGACGCTACCGGAGCCGCCGGGACGCGTCGGCGCGATGATGTCGCCCTCGCACCACCATTCGAGGAGGGTTCATGCCCAGAGGGAAGTGGGCCGCGGCACTCGCGGTCCTGACGGTCGCGGCGGCGGCGGCGATCGCGCCGGCCGGCGCGGCGGCGGCGGAGCAGCCGGGCCTGTGGAAGGTGTACGACGACGCGCTCAGCCACGCGCGCTACATCGACCTGACGCACTCCATCACGCCGTTCCAGCCGGTCTGGAAGGGCTTCGGGCCGGCGACGTTCAAGCCGAGCGCCGACCCCGCGACCGGACACGTGTACACCTACGCCGAGGACGGCTTCGAGGCGACCGCGTACGAGCTGGCCACCGACCAGTTCGGCACCCAGCTCGACCCGCCGGCCCACTGGGCGCCGGAGTTCCCGGGGATCGACGAGCTGCCGCCGACCTACGCCGTGCGCCCGCTCGTCGTCATCTCGATCGTCAAGCAGGTCCGCGCCGACCCGACCTACGCGCTGCAGGTGTCCGACGTGCGCGCCTGGGAGCGCCGCCACGGGCGGATCCCGCGCGGCTCCGTCGTGATGGTGCAGTCCAACTGGTCCAAGCGCTGGACGGACGATCCGCAGAAGGCGCTGGCGCTGGCGGCCGACCCGGAGTTCCCGGGCGTGGGGCTCGACGCGTTGAAGTTCCTGCACCACAGACGCCACATCCTCTTCCACGGCCACGAGCCGCTCGACACCGACACGACGCCGACGCTCGAGGGCGAGCACTGGCTGATGCACCACGGCTACGCGCAGGCCGAGGGCGTCACCAACCTCGGCAAGGTGCCGTTCACGGGCTGCCTGGTGAACATCGGCTACCCGAAGTTCCGCGGCGGCCTGGGCGGCTACGCGCGGTTCGTCGCCATCTGCCCGCCGAAGTCGACGGGCGCGGGCTCGCGACCGGGCAGCGCCGACGCGCCGCTCGCGCGCTACCCGAACGACCTGCACTGGGACGAGAACCTGGGCTACCGGGTCCGCTGACGCGGTCGCTCGCCGGCCCGCGCCTACGCGCGCGGGCCGGCGAGCAGCCGGCGCACCAGGCGGCGGAGGCGCTCGAGCGCCGTCACGGGTTCCGCGCGCAGCACGATGGTCCCGTTGGGGCGCCGCTCGGGGATGAGGTCGTAGGACGTCATGTTCGAGCCAGTGTTACGGGCGAACCTGAGGCCCAGGTCAATGTTCGCGGCCGGGCGGAGGCGGCGGCCCGTACTCGCCGCGCGCCCGCGCCCGGTCCTCGCTGTAGCCCACCTCGAGGAACACCAGGCTCACCACCAGCACCACCGCGGCGCCGACGAGGCAGATGCCGACGACCGACGGCGCGCCCGAGGTCGCGACCGCCAGCACCAGGCCCACGACCGCGAGGACGGGCGGGACGAGCCAGCGTGGCGTCCGGAGCGTGGCGCGCAGCGACGGGTCGGCGGACGGGTCCGGCGGGGGCACCTGAGCAACGTACACCCGAGCGTCACTTCCGCCGAAGTCGGGCCGTTAAGTGGGCATGACCACGTTCCGCGCCGTCGTGCTGGCCTTCCTCGCCCTGGCCTCGTTCCTGCCCGCGGCGGCATCCGCCGCGCCGGCGTGCACGATCAGCGGCACGACCGGCCCGGACACGCTGAAGGGCACGGGGGGCGACGACGTCATCTGCGGACTCGGCGGCGACGACACGTTGTCCGGCGGCGGCGGCGACGACACGCTCGTCGGCGGGAACGGCAACGACGCCATCGCCGGCGGGACCGGCACCGACACCGTCGCCTTCCCGACCGCCACCGGGCCCGTCACGGTCAGCCTGCCGGACGGCACGGCGTCCGGGCAGGGCGCCGACGCCCTGAGCGGCGTCGAGAACGCGACCGGCGGCACGTACGGCGACACGCTGACCGGCGGCAACGCCGCCAACGTCCTGAGCGGCGGCGGCGGCCGTGACACGCTCAACGGCGGCTACGGCGGCGACACCCTCGCGGGCGGCTACGGCGAAGACGCGCTCAACGGCTCCTACGGCAACGACAAGCTCGACGGCGGCGGAGACCGCGACACGCTGAACCCCTCCTTCGGCGACGACGCCGTCGCCGGGGGCGCAGGCGTCGACCGCGCGATCTTCCCCGCCGCGACCGGGCCCGTCGGCGTCGACCTCGGCGCAGGCACCGCCTCCGGGCAGGGCACGGACACGCTGACCGGCGTCGAGGACGCCGTCGGAAGCCGCCACGGCGACACGCTGACCGGCAGCTCGTCGCCCAACGCGCTCGACGGCGGCGCCGGCGACGACACGATCGCGGGCGCCTCCGGCAACGACGCGCTGACCGGCGGCGACGGCAAGGACACGCTGAAGGGCTCCTACGGCAACGACGGCCTCGCGGGCGGCGGCGGCGACGACCAGCTCTCCGGCGGCGTCGGCGACGACGACCTCGACGGCGGGCCCGGCGCCGACCACCTCGACGGCGGGCCGGGCGCCAACACCTGCACGGGCGGCGGGGGCGCCGACGTCCTCGCCAAGACCTGCGACGGGACCGCCCCGGTGGTCGCCGACTTCGCCTTCGCCCCGGACACCGTCGACACGTCGCAGGCGGCGCGGACCATCACGTTCACCGTCCGGGTCACCGACGACCTGGCCGGCGCCGCCGCGGTCAGCGTCGAGCTCCGCGACCCCAACGGCGTGGGCACGGCCGCCGGCGAGCTCACGCGCCAGTCGGGCACCGCCCTCGACGGCGTCTACACCGGGACCGTGACGCTGCCGCGCTACTCCCTGCAGGGCGCCTGGCGGGTCAGCTACGTGTACGTCGCCGACGCCGCCGGGAACACCGACTTCGTCTCCCGCGAGCGGCTCGACACGGCCGGCTACCCGACGGTCGTCGACCAGACGGGCGCCGGGGACTCCACCGCGCCGACCGTGGCGGGCCTCACGCTGAATCCCGCGTCCGTCGACACCTCCTCCGCGCCGCGCGACGTGACCTTCGACGCCCACGTGACCGACGACATGGCCGGCGTGGCGGGCGTCGAGGTCACGCTGAAGATGCCCGGCGCCGTCCCGACGCTCACCGCCACGCTGACCCGGCAGTCGGGGACCGCGCTGGACGGGAGGTTCTCCGGCAAGGTCACGCTGCCCCGCTACGCCCGGCAGGGCCGCTGGAAGGTCGACTCGGTCTTCGCCGCGGACGAGGCGGGCAACCACCGGTCGCTGGGCAACGACGACCTCGTGACGGCCGGCTTCGCCACCGGCGTCGACCAGACCGGCGCGGACGACGCGCAGGTCCCGGTCCTGCAGCAGTTCTCGTTCAGCCCCGCGCAGGTCGACGTCTCGACGTCGTCGCAGGTCGTCACCTTCACCGCCGAGGTGACGGACAACCTCGCCGGCGTCCCGGACAGCGCGATCGGCGTCAAGCTCCGGGCGCCCAACGACACCCAGATCGACGCGACGCTCACCCGCCAGTCCGGCACCGCGCTGAACGGCATCTACACCGGCGAGCTGACGATCCCGAAGTTCGCCGTCCAGGGCGACTGGAGCGTCGACTACGTCTACGTGACCGACGAGGCCTTCAACTACGACTTCCTCACCACCGCCGACCTGACCGGCGCCGGGTTCCCGACGACGGTGCACGTCGGGCCGTAGATCCACGCCCGCGGGCCGCGCGGGCTCGCATAGGCTCCGCAGGCATGACGCCCGGACCCGCCACGAGCGACGCGGTGTCGGTCGCGCGGCGCCTGTACGAGGCGTTCAACGCCGCCGACGTCGCGGCGTACGGCGCGCTGCTCCACGACGACGTCGAGGTCCACGTCGACGGCCGGACCATGCGCGGGCGCAAGGCGGTCTGCCGGTACGTGGACAGCGTCCTGCGCGTCTTCCCGGGCGTCGTCACGGTGCCGGAGCGGACCATCGCCGGCGGCGACGGCGCGGTGGTTGTCGAGCTGCGCCAGATCAACCCCGCGGCCGCGACGGGCGAGGCGACGTGGCGGCTGGCGGGCACCGTATGCGAGGTGCTCACGGTTCGGGCGGGACGCATCGCGACGATCCGCAGCTACTACGCGACGCAGCCCGACGACCGCACCGTCGCCACCCGGATGCCGACGCGCGGCGAGGCCTACCGGCTCGCCGACGAGCAGGACGCGCTGCGGCGCGTGGCGACGCTCGTGGCCAAGGGGGTCTCCGACGACGAGGTCTTCACGGCGGTCAACGAGGCGATCGCGGGGATCGTCGGCGCCGACTCGACGTCGCTGTTCCGCTTCGAGCCCGACGACACCCTGCGGCTGCTGGCCGCCTGGAGCCGGCACGACGACGTCGACTTCCCGGTCGGCGACCGGCGCCCGCTGAACCCGGGGATGCGGGAGATCCGCGACCGCGGCGAGCCGATCCGCTACCACGAGATGCCGGACGGCGGGCCGTTCGTGGCCGAGGCGCGGGCGCTGGGGATCCGCTCGGGGATCGGCGTCCCCATCCCCGTCGAGGGACGTCCGTGGGGCATCGTGTTCGCCAGCTCGGAGGGCGACGGGTCCTTCCGGTCCGACGCGGAGGCGCGCATCGTCGGCTTCGCCGAGCTCGTCGCGACCGCGATCGCCAACACGCACGCGCGGGCGGCGGCGCAGCAGCTCGCCGACGAGCAGGCGTCGCTGCGCCGGGTGGCCGAGCTGGCGGCCCGCGGCGCCGAGAGCCAGGAGATCCTCGAGCGGATCGCGCAGGAGGCCTGCGTGCTCATCGGCGCCCGGCGCACGGTCCTGGCGAGGTTCGCGCCCGACGGCTCGTCGACGCTGCTCGCCGTCCACCGCGCGGGCGGCGCGGAGGAGGAGCCGCCCGTCGACCCGGGCATCGCGGAGGAGGTCCGCGCCACCGGGCGGCCGGTCCGGATCGACCGCTCCGCGGAGGAGCGCGAGCGGGCGGGCGAGCCGGGCGCGAGCGCGAGCGCGGGCGCGGGCGCGCCGATCCACGTCCAGGGAG
>DASVQH010000337.1:0-11723 GCA_036389195.1 Solirubrobacteraceae bacterium | reverse complement strand
ATCGACCCGCGCACGCTGCGCCCGCTCGACCTCGACACGATCCTGGCGTCCGTGCGCAAGACGAACCGCTGCGTGATCGTCGAGGAGGGCTGGCCGCACGGCGGCGTCGGCGCGAACCTCGCCGCGCTCATCCAGGAGCAGGCCTTCGACGACCTCGACGCGCCGATCGGCCGCGTCACCGGCGCCGACCTCCCGATGCCGTACTCCAAGCCGCTCGAGCAGATCGCCTACCCGCACGAGCCGCAGATCGTCGAAGCGGTGCTGTCGACGTTCCGCGACTTGTAGCGTCGCCCAGACGACGAGCGCCGGCGAAGTCGGGCCGGGCGAAACCCGCTTCACGCGCGTCTGCGTCTTTTCCGGTGCGTCCAGACACCCCGAGCCGGAGTCAAGCTCGATCGAGAAAGCGCCGATGCACCCTCCAACCAGGGAGGGCTCTCCGCGTTCATCACCGCAGATGCGCGCAAGCGATCTCATGTCCGTCTTCGACCGCATCGATACTCGACGCCCGCGTGCCGCGGGCACCCGCACGCAGCGCGTGCTGCTGGTCGAGGACGACCACCATGACGCGGGCCTCGTGCGCGAGATGCTGCGCTCCGGCTGGGGCGCCGACGTCGAGATCGTGCACGTCGAGCACCTCGACCGCGCCTGCGAGTACCTCGCCGAGAACACCGTCACGTGCGTGCTGCTCGACCTCACGCTCCCGCAGGTCCCCGGGCTCGACGGGCTTGCGCGCCTGCGGATCGCCGCGCCCGAGGTCCCGATCGTCGTCCTCTCCGCGCACCGCGACGAGGCGACCGCGATGCGCGCGGTCCACGCCGGCGCGCAGGACTACCTGATCAAGGGGCGCGTCGACGACAGCCTCGTCTCGCGCGCCGTCCGCTACGCCGTCGAGCGCAAGCGCTCCGAGGCGCAGCTGCTCCACCAGGCGCTGCACGACTCGCTGACCGAGCTGCCGAACCGGTCGATGTTCCTCGACCACGTCGAGCTCGCGCTGGAGCGCTCCCAGCGCACCGGCAAGCGGATCGCGGTCCTGTTCCTCGACCTCGACCGCTTCAAGCTGATTAACGACTCCCTCGGCCACCGCGCCGGCGACCGGCTGCTCTGCCTCGTCGCGACCCGCCTGCGCGGCGTCACGCGCGAGGTCGACATGGTCGCCCGGTTCGGCGGCGACGAGTTCACGATCCTCTGCGACGACGTCACCGGCGAGGACGACGCGGTCATCGTCGCCGACCGCGTCGCCGAGGCGATCGCCGCGCCCTTCGCGATCGAGGGGACCGAGGTGTTCCTCACCGCGAGCGCGGGCATCGCGATCGTCGGCGAGAACGCCGCCGGCGAGATCACCGCCGAGGCGCTGATCCGCGACGCTGACGCCGCGATGCACCGCGCCAAGGAGCGCGGCAAGTCGCGCCACGAGCTCTTCGACGAGGTCATGCGCACGACGGCGGTGCGCCGGCTGGAGACCGAGAACGCGCTGCACCGCGCGCTCGAGCGCGGCGAGTTCACCGTCCACTACCAGCCGACCGTCGCGCTCGACACGGGCCAGGTGCAGGGCCTGGAGGCGCTGATCCGCTGGCAGCACCCGGACCGCGGGCTCATCCCGCCGGTCGACTTCGTCGGGCTCGCCGAGGAGACGGGGCTCATCGTCCCGATCGGCCGCTGGGTGCTCGACGAGGCGTGCGGCCAGCTCGCCCGTTGGCGTGCGCTGCGGCGCGAGCACGGCGACCGCGTCCCGCTGACCATGGCGGTCAACCTCTCCGCGCGCCAGCTCCTGCACGAGGAGCTGTGCAGCGAGGTGGCGCAGGCGCTCGCCGTGCACGACGTCCCGGCCCAGTCGCTCGTGCTCGAGCTCACCGAGTCGCTCGTCGTCGGCGAGGACGAGCGCACCGTCGAGGCGTTCAGCCGCCTGCGCGACCTCGGCATCCGGCTGGCCATCGACGACTTCGGCACGGGCTACGCGTCGCTCGCGTCGCTCAAGCACTTCCCGGCCGACGTCCTGAAGATCGACCGCGCGTTCGTCGCCGGCCTCGGCCGCGACTCGGTCGACACGCCGATCGTCGCCGCCGTCATCGGCCTCGCGCACGAGCTCGGGCTGGTCGCGGTCGCCGAGGGCGTCGAGACCCACCGCCAGGTGCAGGTGCTCCGTCGCCTCGGCTGCGACTACGCGCAGGGCCACCTCTTCTCGCGCGCGGTCTCCCCCGGTGAGATCGACCGCATCATGGTCAGCGGCCTCTCCATCTGACCGCAGTTCCGGGAGGGCGAAGCCCGGTCGAGAGTCGGCACGGATGCCCGGCATCGCCATCAGGGGCAGGTCCGGATGACCTGCCGAGCACTCTAGGTTGAGTACGCTTCGGCCGATGAGCGACGTCGCGATGCCCCGCCTGTCCGACTCCATGGAGGAGGGCACGATCCTGAAGTGGCTGAAGTCCGACGGGGACGAGGTCAAGCGCGGCGAGGAGCTTGTCGAGATCGAGACCGACAAGGCCAACATGACGTACGAGTCCGACACGGACGGCACGCTGAAGATCGTCGCCCAGGAGGGCGACACGCTGCCGGTCGGGGAGACCATCGCGCGCATCGGCGGGGGCGACGAGGGCGGCGACGAGGACGCGGGCGGCGACGAGGAGCCGGAGGCCGAGGAGGCGTCGCAGGAGGAGGCCGAGGAGGCGTCGGACGAGGAGCCCGAGGAGGAGGACGAGGCCCCGGCCGCGGAGGAGCCCGAGCCGGAGGCCGAGGAGGCCGACGACGCCGGCGACTCCAACGGCCACCGCGAGGAGGAGCCCGAGCCGGCGCCCCAGCCGGCCGCCGAGGGCTCCGGCGACGGCGACGGCAACGGCCGCGTGAAGGCGTCGCCGGTCGCCAAGCGCATGGCCCGCGAGAAGGGGCTCGAGCTCTCGGGCGTCAAGGGCACCGGGCCGGGCGGGCGGATCGTCAAGGCCGACGTCGAGGCGGCGGCCAAGGGCGGCGGCGACGCGCAGGCCGAGGCGCCGCAGCAGTCCGAGCCGGCACCGAAGGAGGCAGCCGCCGAAGCGCCCGCCAAGGAGGAGAAGCCGAAGGACGAGAAGCCCAAGGAGGAGAGGAAGGACGTCCCGCCCGCGCCGGTCCCGTCGCGCGTCACCGAGGGCGGCACGGCGAAGGGCGAGGTCTCCGTCGAGGAGCTCACGCGTCTGCAGCAGGTCGTCGCCCGCCGGATGGCGGAGTCCAAGGCCACCGCGCCGGAGTTCGTCCTCAACGCCGAGATCGACATGGAGGCCGCCGTCGCGCTGCGCCGCGAGCTCAAGGACATGGCGCTCTCCTCCGAGCGCCCGGCGCCGTCGTTCAACGACATGGTCGTCAAGGCGTGCGCGCTCGCGCTGCGCGAGTTCCCGCGCGCGAACGGCGCCTACCGCGACGGGCGCTTCGAGCTCTACTCGCGCGTCAACGTCGGGATCGCCGTCGCCGGCCAGGACGCGCTGATCGTCCCCACCATCTACGACGCGGACCGCAAGTCGCTCGGCGAGATCGCGCGCGACGCCCGCACGCTGGCCGAGCGCGTCCGCGCGAACGCCATCACCCCGCCCGAGCTCTCCGGCGGCACCTTCACCGTCTCGAACCTCGGGATGTACGGCATCAAGTCGTTCACCGCGGTCATCAACCCGCCGCAGGCGGCGATCCTCGCGGTCGGCGCGATGACGCCGCGCGCGGTCGTCCGCGACGGCGAGGTGACCGTCCGCAACATCATGGACGTCACGCTGGCCTGCGACCACCGGATCCTCTACGGCGCCGACGCCGCCCAGTTCCTCGGCCGCATCCGCGAGCTGCTCGAGCAGCCGCTCGCCATGGCGCTGTAGGAGGGGTCAGACCCCTCACTTCATTTGGTGAAGCACGGGGTCAGACCCCTCACCCTGGTCCTCGCCGCGGGCCTCGTCCTCGCCGCCCCCGCCGCCGCGCACGCGGCGCCGCGTTGCGGCAGCGCGAAAGGGCACACCGTCGAGGCGACGTCGAAGGCCCGGGTCTACGAGCGCGGCGGCGTGGTGTTGGCCTGCGCTCGCGGCTCTCACCGCCGGTACCGGCTCGGCGGCGCCGCCGGCACCTGTGAGGGCAGCTCATCCGGGTGCCGGGTGATCGAGCGGGTGCGCGCGGCCGGCAGCTTCGTCGCCTACGCGGACGTGACGTCGGGCGGCGCGTACGGGGACGAGCGCTTCAGCCTCTTCCTGCTCGACGTCGCGACGGGCACCCGGTGGATGCGGCTCAACTTCGGCGTCCCCGGGGTCGAGGACGCCCGCCTGAACCGCCTGGCCCTCCGCGCCACCGGAGACCTGGCCTGGACCACGACCCGTGGGGCGACCGTGGAGGTCTGGCGCGGCGGGGTGTGCTCGCCCGCCGTCCTCGACGCGGCCCCCGAGATCGACGGCGGCTCCCTGACTCGCCACGGCACGACGATCGCCTGGCGCCACGGGGCCGAGCGCCGCACGACGGAGATCTGCCCCGGCGGCTAGCCCCCGCCGCCCGTGTAGTCGTCGGCGAAGCAGGGTCCGCCGCAGACGTCGACCACCTTGCCGCCGCGGCGCAGGAACGCCGCCTTCTGCAGCCGCGCGGCGGTCGTGCGGCGCGGTGACTCGTGCGGATCCTGGCCGGCGCGCGGCGGGATGTTCGCGGCCGGCGGCGGCGGCGTGCCCTTGCCGTCCTCGCGCGGCGGGCCGACGTCCCAGAACACGATCGCCGAGCCGTCCTCGGAGTAGCCGGGCGGGCCGAGCGGCGCGAGCCCGAAGAACGACTGGTCGGGCCGGTCCGGGTACGGCGGGTCGGTGAAGCGCGGGCGCCCGGGCTCCAGGACCGGCGTGTTGATGCGGGCGCCGAGCGTGCGGGCCTCCATCGTCGCCGACACGTCGGAGACCTGGTGGTCGCCGAACCCGACGTGCATGAGGACCTGATGCAGCGGCGTGTTGGGCAGCGGATCGGCGGTGATGTGGCTGGCGTAGCCGTTCGGGTCGCCGCGGTCCCACAGCATCTGGATGATCGAGAGGATCAGCGGGCGCTCGAGCTCGTTCGGGTAGTTGTCGTAGAGCCCGGCCGGGGACTCCGCGCCCTCGAAGTCACCCTGGGCGTAGAGGTCGAAGTCCTTCGAGCGCTGCAGCAGCAGCGAGTAGTTCATGCCCGGCACCCCGAGCGCGGCGCGCTCGAAGTCGGGGGCGATCGCGGTCAGCGAGCCGCCGTAGATCCCGCCCTGCGAGTTCCCGTCGTAGTACAGGCGCTCCGCGGGGTCGATCACCGGCTGGCCGTTCGGGCGGAACGCGGCGTTGGCGCCGAAGCCCTCCGGATGGATCATCAGCCGGCCGAGGAACAGGAAGTTGAGGAAGCCCTGCTGGACGTGGTCGATCAGCCGCGGGAACTCCGAGAGGTCCTGCAGCGCGGTGAACGCGGTCGGGACGTCCCGCGTCGCCATCCCCGCCCAGTCGGTCGCGCAGAACAGGAAGTCGTGCTCGTTGGCCATCGACTTCAGCTGGCTCTGGAAGATCTCGCCCTGACCGCCGAAGAGCCCGTGGCCGTAGAGCGACGGGCGCGCGGGCGCCGCGTCGGGGGCGTCGACCGCGATCCGCGGGATGATGCAGGTGAAGGCCGGCGTGGCGGTGTTGCCGGGCGTCTGCTGCGGGACGCGGCCGCTCGGGTCAAGCGCGAAGCGCCCGCCCGGCGGGCAGCCGGCGGCGTCGAGGTAGCACGGCACCACGAACGTCCCGCGCACGACGCGCGCGATGCGGTCGTCCTCGCCGTTCTCGCACTCGGTCGGGATGCCGGCCGAGCACGGCGCGTAGTCGCGCACGCCGTCGCTCTCCGCGTCGTCGGGCAGGAAGTCGGGGATGTCGGGGTTGATCGCGTACCCCGGCGCCTTGCCGTCGACCTTGAAGTCGGCCAGGTTCGTGTCGCCGAGCCCGGCGAACGCGCGATCGCGGATCGACAGCATCCGGCTCGTGGTGCTCGGGGTGCTGGCCACCGTGAAGTCCCAGGCCAGGAAGAGGTCCTTGCGCGCGATCCCGACCGACTCCAGGCTGCTGATGATCGAGTCCATCTCGCGGCGCCGGCCCTCGACGGCCGGATCGGTGGTGGCGATCCGGTCGCGGTAGAGCGCGAACGCCCGGCCGGCCGAGATCGCCGTGCCGTCCGCGCGCTTGAGGTTGCGCAGGCCGACGATGTAGCGGTGGCCGTCCACGAGGTTGGCGGCCGGCCGGATGATCAGGTTGCGGTCCGCCGGATCGGCGGGGTTGGCGTCGATCTCGGCCCACAGAAGCCGGCGCTGGCCGGTCGCCGCGTCGATCAGGACGATCGGCGAGTCGGGCGCCAGCGAGCGCTCGGGGTGGTCGACCGACGGCGCGCCGGTCGCGCGGAAGGCCTCGATCGAGTCGAGCCCCGGCACGTGCGTGACGATCTTCGGCCCCGGGCTGAAGCCGTCGGAGACGTTGTAGTCGGCGGCGCGGATCGGCTTGCCCGAGCGGTTGCGAGGCATCGAGGCGTCCTGGAAGTTGACCCGCCGACCCGTCGCCTGCGTCCGGTCCTCGACCGTGAAGTGGTCGTTGGGGAACGGCAGCATGCAGGCCGAGGGGTCGAGGAAGTCGCAGCGCTCGAAGTCGGCGGTCGAGACGCCGGGCGCCTCGGGCGCCGGGGCGGGCGGCGTCTCGTTGCAGCGCCGCGGGCGGCGCAGGTTGCGCGCGTCGGTCGCCACCGCCTTGGCGCCGTGGCGGATCGTCACGACCGCGCGCAGCCGCGAGCAGCCCAGCAGCTTGCGCCCGGCGGGCCGCAGGCGGACGCGGAACACCCGCGCGCGCCGCACGCGCACGACGCGCTTGGCCACCAGCACGCTGCGGTTCTGGCTGCGGGGAGCCATCCGGACGCGGATCTTCAGCCGGCGCGACTTGCGGCCGCGGACGCCGAGGCGCACGCGGAAGCCCGAGCGCGCGGTGAGCGACTCCTGGCGCTTGGTCAGGAGCTTCACCTTGACCTTCGCCTTGCGGGCGAGTCCGGCGGCCGGTTTGGTGGCGGCGGAGGCGTGCGCGGGCAGCAGCGCGGCCAGCACGCCCAGGACGATCCAGATGACGGCGCGCGTCGGCAGAGTCACTCTCGGCATGTCGTTCCCCAGAACCCGCGGATCTCCTCCGCGATGCGGCGGAGACGAGAGAGGCTACGGAAGCAGGGCGTCGACGGCGCCGTTCACCGTCGCCGTGGTGTCGTCGACGACTTCGTCGACGGTCCGGGTCGTCTCCTCGACGGCGCCGGGGACGTTCACCGGCGGCGAGCCCGGCTCGGCCGGGGGGACGACGTTCTCGACGACGCGGCCGGCGCCCTCGACCGCGCGGCCGACGGGATCCGGCGTGCGGGCGCCGGGAGCGGGGGCCGTGGCGGGCGCGCCGGTTCCGGCGGCGGGCGCGGCAGCGCCGGTGCCGCCGGCGGCGGGCGCGGGCGCGGGTGCCGTGTCGGCGGACTGCGGCGCGCCGGGCGACGCGTCGTCCCCGCGGGCGCCGGGCCGGTCGGCGCCGCGACGTGCGCCCGCGCGGCCGCGGCCGGTGGCGCGGCGGCGGGCGGCGCGACCGGAAGCGGCAGCGCGCGCGGCGCGGACGCGGCGCGCACCGCTGCCGACGATGACGGGCTGCGCGGGGCGCTCGCTCGCGGACCGCGCGGCGACGACCGCGGGCATGGCGACGTCGCCGGTCGCCGGCGCCGCGCGCATGCCCGGCCAGCCGCGGTAGGCGACCACGCCCGAGACGACCGCCAGCGCGATCACCCCGGCGATCACCAGCGACAGGCCTGCACCCAGGCTCGAGAGGATCCCGCGACGCCCCATTACCGAAGAGGATCGGTGCTGTCCACCCCAACGGCCATCGAACATCCGTCCAGAGAGTGATCGGCTAGCGAAAACCGCCGGGCGTCCGGTAGGCCGCGTTGGGCACCTCGTCGGGGTCCAGCGTCACCCCGGCGGGCCGCTGGTCGGTGTCGACGAACACGCACAGCCAGTGGCGCGGGTCCGGTCCCGGCACGCACGAGCGGTACTTGTCCTCCTCCAGGCGCAGGACGTCGAGCTCGGCCAGGCGGCTGCGGTACTCCGGGGGCGCGCTGCGGACGACGTAGTCGTGCGCGCCCGCGACCGCCGCCGCCTCGTCCGCGCGCTCGGCCTCGCGCGCGGGACGGTGGGCGAGGCCGGCCACCACCAGGACGACGGCCAGCAGCCCGACGAGCACGGTGCCCGCGTAGTCGTCGGCGACCACGCGCGGGAGGTCGCGGCGGCGGCGGCGCAGCCGGCGGCCGGCCAGCGGCGCCACCACCGCGACCAGTAAGAGGTTGGCGAAGCCCGCGACCAGCAGGCCGCCGACGAACGTCCCCGGCCCCTCCGCGTACGGCGGCAGCCGGTGGATGAGGACGCCGTCGACCAGCGTGAGGAGGGCGAAGCATGGCCACAGCCACGCGCCCCGCATCCGCCAGCGCAGGCGGTTGACCCACACGCGCTCCACCCGAGTCAGGCTACCCTTCGCGGCGTGCCGCGCCGGTGATCCCGGGCGGCCATCTGAGCGGCGGCACCGGCGATCCCGGGCCGCGGTGACCTTTGAGGAAGAGAGGAAGAGAATGGCGACCGAGACGGCTCGGATCGCGGAGGCCGCCTCCGCGAGCGAGCACCTGACCGCGGAGGACCGCGTAGGGCTCCTGCGCGCGATGCTGATGATGCGCGCGATCGAGGAGCGCGCGATGACGCTCTACCGCCAGGGCAAGGTCCCCGGCTCCTTCTACGACGGCTACGGGCAGGAAGCCGTCTCCGCCGGAGCCGCATGGGCGATGGCGCCCCAGGACCGCCTCTGCATCCTGCACCGCGACCTCGCCGCCCACGTCATCCGCGGCGTCACGCCGGCGCGCATCTTCGCCCAGTATATGGGCCGCGAGGGCGGCGTCACCAACGGCCGCGAGGGCAACGTCCACTTCGGCGATCGCCACCTCGGCTGCGTCGGGATGGTCTCGATGCTGCCCGACATGATGGTCATCGCCACCGGCCTCGCCATGGCGTTCAAGCTGCGCGGCGAGGCCCGCTGCGCGATCACCTGGTTCGGCGACGGCTCGACCTCGCGCGGCGACTTCCACGAGGCCATGAACTGGGCCGGCGTGCAGAAGCTGCCCGTCATCTTCGTGCTGGAGAACAACCAGTACGCGTACTCCACGCCGCTCGACCAGCAGTTCGCGGTCGACCCCGTCGAGCGCGCCGCGGCCTACGGCTTCCCGGGCCGCACCGTCGACGGCAACGACGCCGAGGCGATGTTCGACGCCACCCGCGAGGCGCGCGAGCGCGCGATCGGCGGCGGCGGGCCGACGCTGATCGAGGCCGTGACCATGCGCATGCACGGGCACGCCGCGCACGACGACATGAAGTACGTGCCCAAGGAGCAGGTCGAGGAGTGGCGCGCCAAGGACCCGATCGACCGCCAGGCCCGGCGCGTGGAGGAGCTCGGCCACGACGTCAACGCCCTGCGCGCCGAGGTCAAGGCCGAGGTCGAGGCCGGCGTCGAGGAGGCGCTCGCCATGCCGATGCCCGACGGCGACGGCGCGACGGCCCAGCTGTTCGCCGACGAGCCCGCGCTGCTGTCCGACGGCCGCGGCCCGTGGAGCGGGTTCGCGCGCTCCGGGAGCGACGCCTGATGCCCAAGCTGACCTACCTGCAGGCGATCTCCGACGCCATGCGCGAGGAGATGCGCGCCGACGAGGACGTCTTCGTGATGGGCGAGGACATCGGCGTGTTCGGCGGCGCTTTCAAGGTGACCGACGGCTTCATCGACGAGTTCGGCCCGCAGCGCGTGATGGACACGCCGCTGGCCGAGTCCGGGATCATCGGCACGGCGATCGGGGCGTCCTTCGAGGGCCTCAAGCCGATCTGCGAGATGCAGTTCTCCGACTTCATCGCCTGCGGCTTCGACCAGCTCGTCAACGTCGCCGGCAAGATGTTCTACCGGCAGGGCCTCTCGGTGAACATCACCGTGCGCCTGCCGAGCGGCGGGGGCTTCTCCGGCGGCCCGTTCCACTCGCAGAACCCCGAGGCGTGGTTCATGCACTCGCCGGGCCTGAAGGTCGTCGCGCCGTCGACGGCCGAGGACGCCAAGGGCCTGCTCATCAAGGCCATCCACGACCCGAACCCGGTCGTGTTCATGGAGCACAAGCACCTGTACCGCCGGGTGAAGGGCGAGGTGCCCGCCGGGCGCTACGAGACGCCGTTCACCGCGCGGATCGCGCGCGAGGGCGAGGACCTGACGGTGATCGCCTACGGGGCGATGGTGCACACCGCGCTGGAGGCGACCGAGAACATCGACGGCGCGTCGATCGAGGTGCTCGACCTGCGCTCGCTCGTGCCGCTCGACGAGGAGGCGATCCTCGCCTCGGTCCGCAAGACCTCCAAGGTCGTGATCATCGACGAGGCGAACCGGACCTGCGCCGCGGGCGCCCAGGTCGCGGCGATCATCGCCGAGAAGGCGTGGGAGGACCTCGACGGGCCGGTAGTGCGGGTGGCGACGCCCGACGTCCCGATCCCGTTCTCGCCGCCGCTCGAGCAGGCCGTCCTCCCGCAGGTCGACGACGTCAAGGAGGCCGTCCGTGAGCTCCTCGCCTACTAGCGGCGCGACGATGGTCGACGTGACGATGCCCCAGATGGGCGTCTCGGTCGCCGAGGGCACGATCGTCGACTGGAAGAAGCAGCCGGGCGACTGGATCGAGCGCGACGAGATCATCTGCTCGATCTCGACCGACAAGATCGACACCGACGTCGAGTCGCCGGCCGCGGGCCGGCTGGACGAGATCCTCGTCGACGTCGGCGAGACGGTCGACGTCGGCGTGGTGCTGGCGCGGATCGCCACCGACGCCAAGCCGGGCGAGGCCCACGTCTCCGAGAACGGGTCCGCGTCGGGGCACGTCGAGGGCGTCACCACCGAGGCGTCCGCGCCGCTGGAGGCGCCGGGCGCGGCGGGCGAGCTGCAGGGCGACACCGCGGCCGACCACGGCGAGACCGTCACCGAGCGCACGCCGGTGCCGCGCCGGGCCGGCGGCCGGCGCTACTCGCCGGTCGTCATGCGCATCGCCGCCGAGCACCAGATCGACCTCGAGCAGGTCGAGGGAACCGGGCGCGACGGGCGCGTGCGCAAGCAGGACGTGCTCGCGTTCCTGGAGAACGGCGGCGCTCCGGAGGAGCCGCCGATGCACATCGAGTCGCCGTACAAGCCCGATCCGGTGCCGCCGAAGGCCAAGGCGACGACGCCGGCGCCCACGGCCGCTCCGTCGCCGGCGCCCGCGCCGGTCGCGGCGGTTCCGGTGCCCGAGGACCTCGGCCCGTTCACCGCCGAGCCGCTCTCGCGCATGCGCCAGAACATCGGCCGGCGCATGGTGGAGGCGCTCCAGACCTCGGCGACCTGCACGACGGTCGTCGAGTGCGACATGTCGCGGATCGAGGCGGCGCGCGCGAAGAGCGGGCTGACGTACCTGCCCTACGTCGCCGTCGCGGCGATCCAGACGCTCCGCGAGGAGCAGTTCCGGGCGCTCAACGCGACGCTCGAGGGCGAGACGTTCACGCAGTACGAGCCGGTGCATCTCGGGATCGCCGTCTCGCTCGGGACCGGCGGGCTGATCGTCCCCGTGATCCACCACGCGCAGGACCTGTCCGTGGAGGGCCTCGGGCGGCGCATCAAGGAGCTGGCCCGCAAGGCCCGCAACAACGCGCTCGCTCCGGACGAGGT
>DASVQH010000336.1:0-11071 GCA_036389195.1 Solirubrobacteraceae bacterium | reverse complement strand
AGCAGCCCCTGGCGCGCCGAGACCGCGCCGGCGGTCACCGTGTAGGTCTTCGTCCGCCACGTCACGTAGCCGACCGCCGCCGCGCCGACCACGCCGATCGCCGCGTACGCCACGGCGCGGGCCAGCGCCTCGCCCGCACCGCCCCCGAGGGTCGCCAGCAGCGCCACGACGACCGGCAGCGCCGCGCCGCGCAGCGCGTCGAGCCCGAGGACCGCGATGCCCGCGGGGTGCAGGCGGCGGGTGATCGGCCCGCTTGCCTCGCTCACACCGCGTCCGGCGTCCGGGCCAGCGACGCGATCCGGTCGCGCACGGCCAGCGCGTCCCCGCGGCCGAGCGCAGGGATCGTCGTCGCCCCGGCCGCCGTGTGGAAGACGACGGTCGAGAGCTTGAGCGCCTGCTCGAGCACGCCCTCGCGGGTGTCGACGTGCTGCACCCGCGCCATCGGGACGAGGGTCCGCACGAGCGTGAACGTCCCGCGCCGCAGGTCGATCTCGTCCTCGCGCACGTCGTAGCGCCAACGCCGCCAGCGCACCTCCGGCACCACCCCGACGGCGATCGCCGCGCCGGCCGGCGGAAGCACGGCGAGCAGCGTCCGCACCAGATCGGGCAGGTCGGCGCGCCGGACGAGCATGGCCACGAGCAGGACGGCGCCCCACTGCAGCGCGCCCTCGAGCCGCCACAGCGTCCGCGCCCGCGTCGGCAGGCGGTGGCTCGGCTCCGGCCGCGCGTCCAACTACATCCGCCGCCCGAGCTCCCGCGCCAGGATCCCGTACTCCTCGAGCCCGATCTCGGGGACGAACAGGAACGGCAGCGTGACCACCGCGGCGTCCTCGGCCTCGCGGCGCAGCCGCCGCAGGTGAACGCGCTGGGCGCGGGCCCGGTCGTCCTCGGCGATCGCGGCGCGGACCGCCTGCTCGGCGTCGGCGGGCAGGCTGTCGTCCGAGGCGGCGCGCAGCCGCTCGGCCTCCTCGCGCGAGAAGCGCTCCGGGAACAGCCCGTTGACGACGATCAGCTCGAGCCCCATGCCGACGGCGTCGCGGAGCCGCCCGTCGAGCTCGAGCGTCTCGGTGACCGGCATCTCCTCCGGCAGGGCGACCGCGATGTAGCCGGTCTTGCGCGGGTCGCTGAGCAGCGCCGTGACCTTGGTGGCCTGGCGCTTGATCGGGCCGACCCTGGCGATCTCGCCGAAGGTCTTGGGCGTGGTGAGCATCCCGACGCCGTGGCCGGACGCCGGCGCGTCGACGATCACCAGGTCGTAGGTGCGGTTGTGGCGGTCCCAGCGCTGCGGCTGAGCCAGCTCCCAGACCTTGGCGACGGTGATCAGCTCCTTGGCGCCCGGCGCCGCGGCGACGAAGTACTGGAACGCCGAGGAGCGCAGCAGGGTCCGCATCGCCCCGCCGCCCAGCGCGCCGCCGAGCTGGCGCCCCAGCCACTCCTCCAGCGCGCGCTGCGGATCGATCGTCGTGGCCCACAGGTTCTCGGCGAGCTGGACCTCGGCCTCCTGCTTGACGCCCTCGCGAGCGAAGGCCCGTGAGACCCGATCCTGCTCGGCGACCTCGCAGACGATCGTGCGCCGGCCGTGCTCGGCCGCGGCCATCCCGAGCGCGGCCGCGACGGTGGTCTTCCCGACGCCCCCCTTGCCGGTGACGTAGAGGAGGGTCTTCTCGAGCAGCGTCCCGCGCATCGTGCGTCTGACAGCATGACGTACATGGGTGTGTCGACCGTCGCGCCGCCGGGGTGCGACCCCGCGCTGAGGGCCTCGTACGAGACCTGCCGGCGCATGCACCGGCGCCATGACCCCACCTACTACTGGGCGACCCGGCGCCTGCCGCGCGACAAGCGCCCGGCCACGCACGCCCTCTACGGCTACGTGCGGACGGCCGACGAGATCGTCGACGGCCCCCGCCGGTCCGCGGATCCCGCGGCGCGCCGGGCCGCGCTGGACGCCTGGGAGGCCGAGCTCGACCGCGGGCTGGCCGCGGGCAGCTCGTCGAACCCGGTGGTCGGCGCGCTCGTTGACGCGGGCGCGCGCCACCGCCTGCCGCTCGCGGAGCTCAAGCCGTACATGACGTCGATGCGCCGGGATTGCGAGCCGGTGCGGATCGCGACCTGGGAGGAGCTCGAGGACTACATGCACGGCTCGGCAGGCTCGGTCGGGCGGATCATGGCGCCGCTGCTCGGCGTCCCCGAGCGCCATCACGCCGACTTCGGCCGGCTCGGGCTGGCCTTCCAGCTCACGAACTTCATCCGCGACGTGCGCGAGGACTACACGCTCGACCGCATCTACCTGCCGGCGGCCGACCGCGAGCGCTTCGGGGTCGCGGAGGCGGACATCGGGTCGCCGTCGGCATCCGCCGCCGTGCGCGAGCTCGTGGCCCACGAGGTCGGCCGGGCGCGGGGGCTCTTCGCGGGGGCCCAGGCGGCGATCGCCGCCACGCCCGCCTCCGTGCGGCCGGGGATCCGGTTGGCCTGCGCGGTCTACGAACGCGTCCTCGACCGCGTGGAGGCCGTCGACTTCGACGTCCTCGGGCGCTCGACGTCCGTGCGGCCGTGGCAGCTGCCCGGGGTGGCGCTGCGGGCGGTGCGGGGGTGACGCGGCGGGCGACGCTGCGCGGCGCGGAGCGCACGCCGCTGGAGGGAGACGCCGCGCGCGCCGACGTCCTGATCTGCGGCGCGAGCTTCGCCGGCCTCGCGGTGGCGCGCGAGCTCGCGATCGGTCCCCACCCACCCGCCGACGTCCTGGTGGTCGACCGCTACGAGATCGGCGAGCGCCAGACCTCGGCGTGCGCGGCGCCGACGCTGTGGCTCGAGGCCATGGGCGTCGGGGCGGCGATCCGGCAGGAGATCCCGTGCATGGCCTTCCACACGCCGCAGGGGTCGGCGCGCCACCGGCTGCCGTGGAGCTGGTCGTCGTTCGACTACCGGACGCTCTGCCGCGAGCTGTGGGCGCAGTGCGGCGGTGCGCGCTTCGAGGTCGCCAAGGTCGAGCGCCGCGAGGGCGACCGCGTGGTCACCGATCGCGGGACGCTCACCGCGCCGCTGATCGTCGACGCGCTCGGCTGGCGCCGGGTGCTCGGCCCGGGGGAGAACGTCCAGCCGCCCGAGGCGTTCGTCTCGCGCGGGCTGGAGGTGCACCCGGACGGCGGGGGGACCGACCTCGACGTCTGGATCGACCGCTCGCTGATCCGCCACGGCTACGCCTGGTCGGTCCCGGCCGCGGGCGAGCAGCGCGTCGGCGTCGGCTCCTACGAGCCACGGGATCACGTCAAGGAGCCGACGAAGGCGATCGCCGAGCGGCTCGACGTCCCCGCCGTCCGCTACCAGGGCAACTGGTTCCCGCACCGCCTGCGGCCCGCCGCCGAGGACGGCGTGTTCTTCGTGGGCGACTCGTCCGGCCACTGCTTCCCGCTGTCGGGCGAGGGGATCCGGACGGCCTTCTACTTCGGGATCGCCTGCGGGCGCGAGCTGCGGGCGGTTCTAGGGGGCGAGAAGGACCGCGATGCCGCCTTGGCGGCCTATGGCGCGTTCTCGGCGGGGCACGGGCGGGCGTTCGAGCTCGCCTACAAGCTCCAGTGCCTGATCCCGCGCCTCCCGCCGCGGCTGCTGACGGGTGCGCTGGCGGTGGTGGGGCGGCGCCGGGTGTGCGATCGCGCGTTCGGGTGGTACCTGGAGCAGGCGCATCCGCGGTTCGCGGGTCCGGTTTCGCGTCGAGGAGGCGGGACTCCGTCGGGTGAGGGAAACGGGTCTGCGGTCGGCGCGGCAGGACGAACAACCTCAACCGCGTGACCTCCGTCGAGGCGCGGTTGAGGTTGTTCTCGTAGAGCAGTGACAACCTCAACACCACGCTCGCCGCGAGCACGCCGTTGAGGTTGTTCGTCCTCAGGCAGCGGCCAAAGACCCGCCTCCCTCACCCGACGCGGTCCGCCCAACCCACCACGACGCGAACGGAGGACGGAGGACGGAGCCGCCGTTCGCCCGCCACGCGGACGCCTACGGCACCACGACCAGCTTGACCCCCGGCGAATCCCGCTGGCGCTCGAACGCGGACCGGACCTCGGCCAGCGGGACGCGTTCGACGTCGACCGCCAGCTCGCCCGCTGCGCCGTGGGCGGCCATGCGCTCGTACGCCGCACGCTTGACGTCCGCCGGGACGCCGAAGTTCGAGAGCCCGAGGACGCTCAGGAGCTTGCCGCGGATGGCGGCGGACGGCAACGCGGCGTGCGTGCCCGCCGACTGGCCGAGCTGGACGAACCGGGCGCCCGGGCCGGCCGCCGCGATCGCGGCGACCGCCGGTTCGCCCCACAGGGGGTCGATGACCACGTCGATGTCGCGCTCCGCCGCCGCCCTGAACGCCGCGGCGAGGTCGTCGCCGGCACCGAGCGCCACGGCGGCGTCCGCGCCCGCCGCGCGCGCCCGCTCCAGGCCGCGCTTGCTGCGCGCGGCCGCGACCACCCGGCCCGCGCCGAGCAGCTTGGCCGCCTGCACGGCGATCAGCCCGACGGTCCCGCTCGCGCCGAGGACCAGCACCGTCTCGCCCGGCTGCAGGCGGGCGCGCCACTCGACGGCCAGCCACCCCGCGAGCCCTGCGACGCCGAAGGCCACCGCCTGCTCGTCGGCCAGGCCGTCGGGCAGCGGGATCGCCTCGGCGGGATCGACCAGCGCGCGCTCGGCCATCGTGCCCCACGGCGCGATCGCCGCGCCGACGTAGACGCGCCGCCCCTCGAGCGTCCCCACCGCCTCCTTGCCGCAGACGGAGGGCAGCGGCGGCGGGCCGCCGTGGAACGTCCCCGCGGCGGTCGTGACGTCGACCGGGTTCAAGCCGGCGACCGCGACCTCCAGCACCGCCTGCCCCTCGCCGGGGCGCGGCTCGTCGAAGTCGCCCGCGTCCGGCAGACCGAGCTCGGTGAGGACGGCGGCGCGCATCGTGGCGCGAGCCTAGCCATTGACCGCAGGTTCCGGGCTCCGGCTACGTTGACGCCCTCATGCCGCTCGCTCCCCGCCTCGCGCTCGCCACGCTCCTCGCCGTTCTGGCCACCGCCGCGCCCGCCGCCGCGGCCACCACGCTGCCCGGCGTCCCCACGGTCGCCGGCGCCGCTCAGGCGGTCGATCGCGCCTGCGACCAGAAGCTGCTCGCCGAGGGCGCGGCCGGCGCCCAGACGCTTCCGTACACGATGTCGCGGGCGGGCGCCCTGACCGTCCGCACCGATGCGCCGTCCGGCGACTGGGACCTCGCGCTGTTCGACGCCGCCACGCGCCGCCTGCTGGCCGCATCGGCCACCTTCGGCGCCCGCGAGATGGCCACCGCGTACCTCCCCGCCGGCCGGCGCGTCGCGATCCAGGCCTGCCGGCGCAGCGGCGCCACCAGCGTCCTGAACCTCGGCCTCGACTTCTACGCGATCCCCGCCCAGCTGCTGAAGGCCGGCCGTGGGGAGCGGGCGAGCCTCGTGTCGGTGTCGGTCGCCTCGCGGGAGGACGTCGAGCGGCTGGAGGCCCTCGGCCTCGACGTGACCCACTCGACCACCGGCCGGACCGTCGACGTCGTCCTCTACGGCGCGGCCGATCGCGCCCGCCTCACCGGCGCGGGCTTTCTGTTCACCACCAAGGTCGCCGACATGCGCGCCCAGGATCGCCAGGCCCGCGCCGCGGAGCTGCGCACGACCCGTCGCCGGCCCCGGACGGCCGCCGCCCCCGAGGCGCTCAAGCGCACGACCTACCGCACCTACGCCGACTACGGCGACGACCTCCATGCGCTCGTCGACGCCCATCCCGGCCTCGTCAAGCCGGTCGTCCTCCCGACCCGCTCGCTCGAGAACCGGCCGATCGAAGGCGTCGAGATCGCCGAGAACGCCGGACAGCCGTCCGACGGGCGGCCGATCTTCCTGCTCGGCGGGCTGACGCACGCTCGCGAGTGGCCCGGCGGCGAGCTCGCCATCGAGTTCGCGATCGACATGGCCAACAGCTACGGGACCGACCCGGCGGTCACCGAGCTGCTCAAGCGGGTCCGCATCGTCGTGCTGCCGATGCTCAACCCGGACGGGTACGTCGTCTCGCGCGAGGCGGGCACCGCGAGCGGCAACGACTCAGGCGACGACTCGCCGGAGGAGGCCACGCTGCCCTTCGCGCTCAACGACGCCGCCGCCTACAAGCGCAAGAACTGCCGGCCGGGCGACCCCGACGACCCGCGGCCGTGCGCCCTGCGCTCGCCGTTCGGCGTCGACCTCAACCGCGCCTACGGCGCCTACTGGGGCGGCCCGGGCACGAGCGACGACAACACGACCCAGCAGTACCGTGGCACCGCGCCGTTCTCCGAGCCCGAGGCGATCGCCGTGCGCCAGTTCGGCGCGAGCCATCAGATCCAGACCTTCATCACCAACCACACGTTCACCGACGGCCGGATCCTGCGCCAGCCGGGCTTCCAGATCCCGAACGACGAGGTCGGCGACGTCACGCCGGACGAGGCGATCTTCAAGCGCCTCGGCGACGCGATGGCCGACTCCACCGGCTACATCTCAGAGCTCGGCTACGCGACCCTCGGCAACATCACCGGGCCGTCCGACGACCACCTCTACTACTCGCAGGGGACGATCGGCTACACGCCGGAGATGCGCGGCGGGAACTTCCACACGGGCTACGCGGACGCCGTCCTCGGCGAGTACGCCGGCGAGGGCGACAAGGCCGGCCGCGGCTGGCGCGAGGCGTACATGCGCGCCGCCCAGCAGGCCGCCGATCCCGCCGACCACGCCGTGATCCGCGGCACCGCACCCGCCGGCCAGCTGCTGCGCCTGCGCAAGACCACCCAGCTGCACACCTCCGACGACGAGGACGGCGACGGCGAGAAGGACAAGGAGGCCATGGTCTTCGACGAGGCCTTCGACACGACGCTGACCGTCCCGCCGTCGGGCGCCTACGAGTGGCACGTGAACCCGTCGACCCGCCCGCTGGCGCCCGCGCCCGAGGCCTTCACGATGACCTGCGAGACGCCGCAGGGCATCGTGATCGACACCACCACCGTGGTGGTCGGTCGCGGCGAGGCGGCGGTGCGCGACTTCGCGTGCTCGTTGAAGGGGGATCCCGGCCAGCCCGGGACGGGCGGCACCGACGGGACCAACGGGACGAACGGCTCCAACGGGACGAACGGCACCGACGGGACGGCCGGCCAGAACGGCCAGAACGGGACCGCCGGCCAGAACGGCCAGAACGGCGCGCCGGGCCAGAACGGCCAGAACGACCAGGACGGCACGAGCCCCGCCAAGCGTCCGCGGGTGCTGATCCGCCGGCCCACCTCCAGCGCCCGCCACACCCGCCGCCACCGCGGCCTCGCGGTCTACCTCAACCTGCGCGACATCGAGCTGCGGGGCGTCCGCGTCCGGCTGGTCGACCGCCGCGGCCGGACCATCGCCGCCGGCACGCGCAAGCGGCTGGAGAGCAGCGGGCGCGTGACCCTGAAGCTGCGCCGCACGCCCCGCACCGGCCGCCACCGGGTGATCGTCACCGCCCGCGACGCCGCCGGGAACAAGGTCCGCGTGACGCGGCGGGTGCGCGTGAAGCGCTGACTCCTAGAATCCGTCCGCTCATGGACGACGGCGCCATCGCCTACGACGAGCGGGGCCTCGTGCCCTGCGTCATCCAGGACTGGGGCTCGGGCGAGGTGCTCACGCTGGCCTACATGAACGCGCAGGCGCTCGAGCGCACCCGCGCCACGGGCGAGCTGCACCTGTGGTCGCGCTCCCGCGACGAGCTGTGGCACAAGGGCGCGACCTCCGGCAACACGCAGGCGGTCCGCGCGATCCGCTACGACTGCGACGCCGACGCCCTCCTGGCCCTCGTCGAGCCGGCCGGCCCCGCCTGCCACACCGGCGAGCGGACGTGCTTCCACCGCGGCGACATGCGACCCCCGGCGCCGCACGAGACGCTCCCGGCGCTCGAGCGCACGCTGGCCGCGCGCGCCGCCGGGCGCCCCGCGGGCTCCTACACCGCCGCGCTGCTGGCCGACCCGCCCCGGATCGGCGAGAAGGTCGAGGAAGAGGCCGAGGAGGTCGTCCGCGCCGCGCGCGAGGAGAGCGACGAGCGCGTCGCCGAGGAGGCCGCCGACGTGCTCTACCACCTCGCCGTCCTGCTGCGCTCGCGCGGCCTCAGCCTCGCCGACGCGGAGGGCGTGCTGGCCGCGCGGGCCTCCGCATGACCACCGCGGTCTCCTCCGACGTCGCCGCCCTGCGCGGTGAGGTCACCCCGACGCTCGACGAGGTCCGCGTGCTCGCCCGCGAGCACAACCTCGTCCCGCTGCGCCAGACGTTCATCGCCGACTGCGAGACCCCGGTCTCGGCGTTCCTCAAGCTCCGCGGCGCCGGGCCGGCGTTCCTGCTCGAGTCCGCCGAGCAGGGCCAGAAGGTCGGGCGCTGGTCGTTCATCGGCTACCGGCCGCGCTCGGTCCTGCGCTGGTCGCTGGCCGACGGCGGCGACCCCTACGCGCTCGCGGCGGCCGAGGTCGCCCGCCACCGGCAGGCCGTGCTGCCCGACCTGCCGCCGTTCGCGGGCGGCGCCGTCGGCTACTTCGGCTACGACTGCGTGCGCTCGGTGGAGCCGCTGGGCGAGCCCAACCCGGATCCGGTCGGGCTGCCGGACATGGCGCTGATGCTCTCCGACGTGCTGCTGGCCTTCGACCACCTCAAGCACACCACGACGGTGCTGGCCAACGTCTACGTCGAGGACGACCTCGAAGCCGCCTACGCCCGCGCCGCCGCGCTGATCGCCGAGGTCCGCGAGCGCCTGGCCGGCCCGCTCCCCGAGCTGCCGCCGGCCGACGCCCCGCCGCGCGAGGAGCCCGCCTTCGAGTCCAACATGCCGCGCGAGAGCTTCGAGGGGATGGTCGCGCGGATCGTCGAGTACATCCACGCCGGCGACGCCTTCCAGGTCGTCCCCTCCCAGCGCTGGTCGGCGCCCAGCCCCGTCGAGCCGTTCTCGATCTACCGCGGGCTGCGGGCCATGAACCCGTCGCCGTACATGTACTTCCTGGACTTCGAGGACTTCCAGGTCGTCGGCGCCTCGCCCGAGCCGCTGGTCACCGTCACCGGCCGGCGCGTCAGCACGCGGCCGATCGCCGGCACGCGGCCGCGCGGGGCGGACGCCGCGGCCGACGCCCGCATCGCCGAGGAGCTGCTGGCCGACGAGAAGGAGCGCGCCGAGCACGTGATGCTCGTCGACCTCGGCCGCAACGACCTCGGGCGGGTCTGCGAGTACGGCACGGTCGAGGTCGAGACCTTCATGGCCGTGGAGCTCTACTCGCACGTCATCCACATCGTGTCGAGCGTCGCCGGCGACCTGCGCGACGACGTCGGCGCGGTCGACGCCCTGCGCTCGGTGCTGCCGGCAGGGACCCTGTCGGGCGCCCCGAAGGTCCGCGCCATGCAGATCATCGACGAGCTCGAGCCCGTCAAGCGCGGCGCCTACGGCGGCGCGGTCGGCTACCTCGCCTACGCGGGGGACCTCGACACCGCGATCTTCATCCGCACGGTCGTGCTCAAGGACGGGCTCGCGCACGTCCAGGCCGGCGGCGGCACCGTGGCCGACGCCCGCCCCGACTACGAGTTCGAGGAGTCCAAGGCCAAGGCGCGCGGAGTCGTGCGCGCGATCGAGCTGGCCGTCCGCCAGTCGGAGTGGCCCTGAGCCGATGCGCGTCCTCGTCGTCGACAACTACGACTCCTTCACCTACAACCTCGTCCAGTACCTCGGCGAGCTGGGGGCCGAGGTGGAGGCGGTGCGCAACGACGCGGCCGACGTCGACGCGCTGCTGGCCGGCGCCCCCGACCGCGTCGTCGTCTCGCCTGGCCCGTGCACGCCGAACGAGGCCGGCATCTCCGTCGAGGCCATGCGCCGCTTCCCGGAGGCGGGGATCCCGACGCTGGGCGTCTGCCTCGGGCATCAGTCGCTCGCCCAGGCCTACGGCGGGCGCGTCATCCGCCACGTCCCGGTGCACGGCAAGACCACGGCGATCGAGCACGACGGCACCGGGATCTTCGCCGGGCTGCCCAGCCCGCTGACCGTCGGGCGCTACCACTCGCTCGTGGTGGAGGAGGCGACGCTGCCCGCGGAGCTCGTCGCCACGGCCTGGGGCGGCGGGGTGCTGATGGCGATGGAGCACCGCGAGCTGCCCGCCGTCGGCGTCCAGTTCCACCCGGAGTCGGTGCTCACGCCCGAGGGCAAGGCGATGCTGGAGGCGTTCCTTGCCTAACCCGGTGCTGACCCGGGCCATCGACGCGCTGGCCTCGGGGCAGGACCTGACGGCTCGGCAGTCCGCCGAGGTCCTGGCCGAGATCATGGCCGGCAACGCGTCCGAGGTGCAGACCGCCGCGGTCCTGATCGCGCTGCGCACCAAGGGGGAGACGGTCGACGAGCTGATCGGCCTGGCCACCACGATGCGCCGGCTCGCCACGCCGGTGCTCACGAGCCGCGACGACCTGCTCGACACCGCGGGCACGGGCGGCGGGCGGCCGACCTTCAACGTCTCCACCACCGCGGCGCTGATCGCCGCCGGCGCCGGCTGCGCGGTGGCCAAGCACGGCAACCGCTCGGCGACCGGGCTCTCCGGCTCGGCCGACCTGCTCGAGGCGCTCGGCGTGCGGATCGACCTCGCGCCCGCCGCGGTCAGCCGGTGCATCGAGCAGATCGGCTTCGGCTTCATGTTCGCGCCCGCGCACCACGGCGCCACCCGCTTCGTGATCCCGGTCCGCAAGGAGCTGGCCGTGCGCACGATCTTCAACTTCCTGGGGCCGTTGACCAACCCGGCCGGCGCCACGCGCCAGCTCATCGGCGTCTCGGACCCGCGCTACCTGGAGACCATCGCCGGGGCGCTGGCGCGCCTCGGGACGCGCAGGGCGCTGGTAGTGTCGAGCGCGGACGGTCTGGACGAGATGAGCACCTCGGGCACAACCCGGGTCGTCGAGCTGGATGCCGGCGACCTGCACTCCTATGAGGTCGCTCCGGCCGACGTCGGGCTCGCCCCTGCCGCCTTCGACGCCGTCGCCGGCGGCACGCCGCAGGCCAACGCGGAGACGACGCGCCGCATCCTGGCCGG
>DASVQH010000335.1:0-2730 GCA_036389195.1 Solirubrobacteraceae bacterium | reverse complement strand
AGCCCCCGTGCAGCCGCTGCTCGCGCGCGTGCGGCGTGACGAGCGCGACGGCGACGAGCACCGCGCCGCCGATCATCATCAGCATCTCGGTGTAGGTGGTGCGGGCGAGCTGCGTGCCGCCGCTGGCCCCGAGGGCCACGCCGGCGACGGCGAGCGCGACGCCCGCGCAGACGGCGGCGTCGGCGCGCGCGGCGGCGACGGCGGCCGCGCGGCTGCGGGCGATCAGCGTCCGGGGGCCGGCGCGGCGGCCGAGCCGGGGGGTGCTAAGCCGGCCGGCGAGCGAGGACACGCCGGCGGGCGACGGACGCCGCGGCCAGGGCCGCGGTCAGGGCCAGGACGACCAGCACGACGGCGAGCGGCGCGGGGATGGTGGCCGCGGCGGTGTCGCCGGCGACGCCGTTGACCCCGGGGACGACCTTCTGCCCGTGGACGTTGACGCTCGGCAGCTGCGTGCGTGCCTCGGTGAGCGCCTTCTCCTCTTCCGGGGAGACCTCGGGCTTGGGGGCGCCGGGCCGCGTGGACAGGCCGCCGGGCGCCAGCCGGGGATCGTCGGTGCTGGGGGCGCCGCCCGCCGCGCCGCCGCCGCCGCCCCCGTCGCCGCCGCCCGGGTTGGCCTTGGCGCGCGCTGCGGCGGCCAGCGCGGCGCTCAGCACGTCGCGGCAGTCGGAGTAGGCGTCCTTGTCGCTCGGCAGGTTGTTGCGGGCGTCGCGGAGCTCGCCGGTCGTGTAGGAGCCGGAGAGCTTGGAGTCGTCCTCGCAGTCGCGGATGATCTGCGTGCGGCTCGCCGCTCCCGCGGCGGGCGCGAGCAGGAGCAGGAGCAGCCCGAGGGCGACGACGACGATCAGTCGAAGTCGGGTCACGCTCGAATTCACGCTAGCAGCGCCCCCTCCGGCCGGCGGCTGACGCCGACGGCGGCCAGCCCGCGCGACATGCCCGCCGCCCAGGCCTCGAAGGTGTAGGCGCCGACGGCGGTGCGCGCCGCGGCACCCAGCCGCCGGCGCAGCGCCGGGTCGTCGTGCAGGCGGCGCAGCGCGCGCGCCAGGGTGCCCGCGTCGCCCGCGGGGACGACGAGGCCGGTGCGCTCGTGCTGCACGAGGCCGCCTGCGGCGGCACCCACGGCGTCGGTGGCGATCACGGGAACTCCCTGGTCGAAGGCTTCGTTGACGACGAGGCCCCACGGCTCCAGGAAGTCGCGCGTGGGGATCGACGGTAGGACCAGAACGTCGGAGCCGGCGTAGAAGTTGCGCAGTTCCGCCGGCTCGCGCGGCCCGGCGGCCACCACGCTGGTGGCGGCGGCCGGGGCTCGGAACCGGCCGCCGCCGACCAGGACCAGCGTGGCGTGCTGTGCGAACAAGCCGGACTCTCGCCAGGCCGTCAGGAGCACATGGACGCCTTTTTCCCTTGTGACCCTTCCCACAAACAACGCCTGGAACGGCGCGCGGCGGTCGGGCTCGGCGGCCCGGCTCCAGAAGGCGCCGTCGACGGCCTGGGCGGCCTCGAACACCGGCGCCCGCGCCCCCTGACGCCGCACGTAGGCCGAGACGTGCGGGCCGTAGGTGACGATCGCGTCGGCGTCGCGGTAGATGTGGCGCAGCGGCAGGTAGGAGAGCGCGTGGGCGGGCGTCCGCGGGTGGCGCCAGATCGTCGCCCACAGGACGAACGGCACGCGCCCGCGGCGCGCGCCGAGGTAGGCGGCCGGCAGCGCGACCCGTCCCGACAGCCCGGCGACGACCGCCCGGTAGCGCCCCGAGGCGGCGAGCCCCAGCACGTCGCGCTCGGCCACCGCGCGGGCCGGCAGCCCTGCCGCCGCGTCGCCCGTGCCGCCGCCGCCGTGGCGGACGTCGCCGCCGATCAGCGCGTACTCGACGCCCTCCTGCTCGGCCAGCCGCGCGAACGCGGGCACCCGGTAGCCGGGCGCGTGGTTGGTGACGAAGAGGACCGGCCGCGGATCGCTCATGCGCCGGCCACCGCCGCGGCGTAGGCCGCCACCGTCGCCCGCCCGCAGCCGGCCCACGTGAAGTCCCGCTCCACGGTCGCGCGGGCCTCGGCGCCGAGCGCGGCGCGTGCCGCCGGATCGGCGAGCAGGCCGCGCAGCTCGGCGGCGAGCGCCGCCGGGTCGCGCGGCGGCACGAGCCGGATCCCGCCGCCGCTGCGGGCGATCTCCTCCGGGCCGTCCTCGCCCCGGCAGCCGACCGCGGGGACGCCCCCGGCCATCGCCTCGACGTACGCGACCCCGAACGCCTCGTCGACGCTCGGCAGCACGAAGACCGATCCGCCCCGCGCCGCGGCGACCGCCTCGGCGTGCGGCAGCGCGCCGCCCCACTCGACGCGATCGGCGACCCCGAGCTCCCGCGCGAGCGCCTCCAGGCCCGGTCGCTCCGGCCCGTCGCCGACCACCACCCACCGCGCGCCGGGGAGGAGCGCCAGCGCCCGCAGGACGTCGGCGTGGCGCTTGCGGGCGACGACGTGGGCGACCGTCACGAGCGGCGCGTCCGCGCCGCCGGCACGACCGTCGGCGGCGGCGGGGAGGTCCGTGCCCAGGTGCACGACGCGGGTGCGGTGCGCGCCGAGGGCGCGGGCGCGCGCCTCGGTCCCCGCCGAGTTGGCCAGCACGAGCGCGGCGCCGCGCAGGCCCGCCGCGACCGCCGCGCGCCCGGCGTTCGAGCCCGTCGCCGTGGCCAGCACGTCGCCGCCGTGGACGGAGACCACCATCGGGACGCCGGGGCGGGC
>DASVQH010000334.1:0-12967 GCA_036389195.1 Solirubrobacteraceae bacterium | reverse complement strand
CTGGTCTCAGATCCCTCGCCGCCGCGCCGCTCCGAGTTTAGGTTCGATCGATGTCCCTGCGCACCACGCTCTCGCTCCTCGCCGTCCCGCTCTCCCTCGCCACCGTCACCGGCCTCACGTCCGCTCCACCGGCCAGGGCGTTCGCTCAAGGAGGGTTCGCTGTCGCCCACTACGACCTTGCCGTGGCCTCGACGAGCGACGGGGACTCCTCGATCGAGCCGGGCGAGCGGTTCTCGTTCTACGAGACGGTCAGGCCCGCCCCGGACAGCGACACGCCGACGGGGTTGAAGGGCACGCTGCGCGCGTCATCACTCCTGACGCCGAACTCCTCGTCGCGCGCCTACGACGCGGGTCCGGTCGGCAACTACGAGTCCAAGACGCCGCACACCGCGCGGCTCGACCCGTCCGCGCCGTGCGGCGCGCCGGTGCCCGCGGAGATCGCCTTCAGCGCGCAGGAAGGGAAGGGCACCGAGGCCTTCGACATCCCGACCGGCCAGGCGGGCGCGACGGTCACGTCGAACGTGCCGGCGTACGCCGTGATTCCCGACAACGATCCGAAGGGCACGGCGTGGTCGGCGCCGGACTCCGTCGGCATGAACCCGATCCACGACCTCGATGTCGGCGTGGAGATCGACCACAGCTACGTCGGCGACCTCGCCATCACGCTGACGTCGCCCGCGGGCACGACGATCACGCTGGCGAACCGCGCCGGCGGCGCGGGCGACGACTTCGACGGCACCGTGTTCGACGACGAGGCGAACCCGTCGATCACGGAGGGAAGCGCGCCGTTCACCGGCCGCTACCGGCCGGTCGAGTCGCTGTCGCTCTTCGACGGCGAGCCGAGCTCCGGCACGTGGACCCTGAAGGTGTACGACCTGTCGGCGGGGGCGGAGGGCGTCCTCGACTCGTGGTCGTTCGTCCCGACCTTCGCGGAATGCGACGCACCGGCCCCCGCTCCCAGCCCGCAGGCGGGCGCCTCGGTGCCCGGCGGTGCCGCCGTGCGCGGCGACTTCAACCATGACGGCTACGGCGACCTGGCCATCGGCGCGCCCGGCGAGACCGTCGACTCGTCACCCGAAGCCGGTGCGGTCCACGTCCTCTACGGGGCGGCGACGGGCCTGTCGACCGCCGGCAGCCAGCTGTGGACGCAGGACTCCAACGGCGTGCTGGAGGTCTCGGACTCCGATGACCTGTTCGGCTCGGCGCTGGCCACCGGCGACTTCGACGGCGACGGCTTCGCCGACCTGGCGATCGGCGTGCCGGGCGAGGACAAGGGCGCGGGCGCGGTCAACGTCCTGCGCGGAACGCCCGCCGGACTGACCGGGACCAACAGCCCGCTGTGGTCGCAGGGCTCGCCCGGCATGCTCGACGAGCCGCAGGACGGCGACCACTTCGGCGCCGCCCTCGCGGCGGGCGACTTCGGCGGATCGGCCCTGACGGACCTGGCGATCGGCGTGCCGGACGAGGACGCCACCGCCGGCGCCGCCGACGTCGGCGAGGTCCAGCGGCTCGCCGGGAGCCCGTCCGGGCTCACCGCCACGGGCAACCAGCTCTTCGGCCAGGCCACGACCGGGGTGGCCGACGACCCCGAGGCCGGCGACCGCTTCGGCGCGGCGATCGCCGCCGGCGACCTCGGCTGGACGGGCCAGGCGGACCTCGCGGTCGGCGTCCCGGGCGAGGACGTCGCCGGGCTCGGCACCGACCACGGCGCGGTCCAGGTGCTTCCGGGCGCCGCGGGCGGCCTGACCGCCACGGGGAGCCAGCGCTGGACGCAGGACTCCGCGGGCGTCGCCGACGCCATCGAAGCGGGCGACCAGTTCGGCTCCGCACTCGCGATCGCCAACTTCGGCGGCACGGCCACGCGCGACCTGGCGATCGGCGTGCCCGAAGAGGATCTCGGCGCGCTCGACGACGCCGGCGCCGTCCAGGTGCTGCCCGGGAGCGCGAGCGGGCCGACCGCGACGGGCAGCTCGCGCTGGACGCAGGACAGCGCCGGGATCGCCGACGCCGCCGAGACCGGCGACCGCTTCGGCGCCGCGCTCGCCGCCGCCGACTTCGGCGGCACGGCGCAGGGCGATCTGGCGGTCGGCGCGCCCGGCGAGAGCGTCGGCTCCGTCGCCGAGGCCGGGGCCGTGCACGTGCTCGCCGGCGCGTCCAACGGGCTCGCCGCGGCCCAGAGCAAGCGATTCGTGCAGGGGTCGGCGGGGATGGGGGGCGTCGCCGAGACGGGCGACCACTTCGGCTCCGCCCTCACCGCAGCCAACTACGGCAACGACGCGCGGGCCGACCTGGCCATCGGGGTTCCCGACGAGGGCTACCCCGGCGCTGAGGCGGGCGGCATCGTCCAGGTCCTGCCCGGAAGCCCGAGCGGGGTCGGCACCGCCGGCGCCAAGCTCTTCAGCAAGGCCACCGCCGGCATAGCCGGCAGCCCCCAGCCGTTCGACCACTTCGGCGGCGGGCTGGGCCGCTAGGCGAGGGCCGCCCGCCGGGTTATGCTCGGCGGGTGCCCGGCACCCTCGCGGACCGCCTGGCTTCCCGCGACGAGGCGCGATTCGTCGGTCGCGCCGCCGAGCTACGGACGTTCGACCTCCTGCTGAACGGCGCGAGCGGCACGGCAGTGGTCTTGGTGTACGGCCCGGGCGGGATCGGCAAGAGCTCGCTGCTGCGCGAGGTCGCGCGCCGCGGGGCGGCGCGCGGCTGGTCGCCCTGGCTGGTCGACGGGCGCGAGCTCGCGCCGGCGCCCGGGGCGCTGGACGCCGCGCTGGCCGGCGCGCGCGCCGAGCGCCGGCCGCTGGTGCTGCTCGACACCTACGAGCGGATGTCGGCCCTCGACGGCCTGCTGCGCCGCGAGCTGGTCCCGAGCCTGCCCGAGCGATCCCTGGTGGTGCTCGCCGGACGCGAGGAGCCGGCGCCGGGCTGGCTCCACGGGGGCTGGGAGCACCTCGTCCGCACCATCGCACTCGGCCCGCTGGACGCGGCCGACGGGCGCCGGCTGGTGGCCGCGCGCGGGGTCGAGGACGCCGGCACCGCGGCCGCCGTCGTGCGCTGGGCCGCCGGCTCGCCGCTGGCCCTCGCCCTCGGCGCCGATGCGGCCGTCCGCGACGGGGCGTTCGACGGCCCGCGCCCGGGGACCGACCCCGAGCTGGTCGGGACGCTCGTGCGGCGCCTCGGGCTCGCCCCGGACTCCAGCCATCAAGCGGACGTCGCCGCGGTCGCCGCCATCGCGGGCGTGACGCGGGCCGCGCTGTTGGCCGAGGTCCTGCCGCAGGTCGATCCGCACGCGGCCCACACGTGGCTGCGCCGCCAGCCCGGGGTCGAGCCGGTCGGCGACGGCGTGGCGATGCACGACCTGGTCCGCCGGGCGCTGCGCGCCCACCTGCGGACGACCCGCCCGGAGCACGAGCGCGAGTTGCGCCGGCGCGTCGCGGACCACCTGCTCGGCCGCGGCGTCGCCGGGGAGCCGCGGGTGATGAGCGATCTCGCCGACCTGATCGAGGACCCGGCGCTGCGCTGGGGCTTCGGCGCCGAGACGACCGGCGGCCTGCGCGCCGACGAGCTGCGGCCCGGCGAACTCGACGCCCCCGCGCCCGAGGTGCGCCGGCGGGGCAGCGAGGCGTGGTGGGCGGCGACGTGGCCGCTGCTCGAGCACCCCGAGCACGTCGTCGCGGCGCGTGACGGCGACGACGCGCTCTGCGGCCTCGCCATCACCTTCACGCCGGCCACCGCCAGCGCCGCGGCGCTGGCGGATCCCTACACGGGCCCGTGGATCCGCCATGCCGCCGACCACGTCCCCAGCGGCAACGCGATCGTCTGGCGCGACGTGCTCGACCTGACCGTGCCCGAGCGGGGCGACCTCTTCTCGCCGGTCCCCTCGGTGCTCAACACGGCGGCGCTGCTGCGGTCAGGCCTGCCGAACCCGCGCTGCCTCTACATCCCGATCAGCCCGGTCAACGAGGCGTCGGTGGCCTTCGCGCGCGGCTGGGGTGCGCGGCGGGTGCCCGAGCTCGACGTCACGGTGAGCGGATACCGCCACGAGTGCCACGTGATCGATCACGGGCCGGAAGGGATGCTCGGCGCGCTGCGCGCCGCGGTGTACGCGGAGCTCGGCCTGCAGCGCCCGGGCGGGATACCGGTGACGGCGGTCCGCGCGGCGGCCGGCGTGACGCGCGAGGACGTCCGCCAGGCGCTGCGCGATCTCGACCGGCCTTCGAAGCTCGCGGTCAACCCGCTGGCCGCGGCGCTGGGCGGGCCGACGCGGGGTGTCACCGTGCGCGCGCTGCTCGTCGAGGCGGCCGGGGCCGCGTTCGGCACCGGCAGCGAGGAGGCGCTGCTGCGCGACGTCGTCGACCGCGGCTATGTGCGGCGCGGGGCGGGGCCGGACGCGGCGGCGCGCGCGTTGCACGTCAGCCGCGCGACGTACTTCCGCCGGCTCGGCCAGGCGTCGGACCGGATCGCCGACCACGTCATGGCGGACCTGCTGGCCCGCGGGCGCTGACCCCTCACCACCCAACTCACGGACCGGCGACGCGTTCCCATCCGTGACGCCAACCGACGCGCCCGCATCCCGGGCGCAGGAAGGAGCTGCTCATGCCGCTCGCTCTCGTCACCCCCATGGCCGCCCTGGGTCTCGGCTACATCGGACTCATCATCGTGATCGTCGTCGTGGTGATCGTCGTCACGCGCCTGCTCTAGCCCGCGGTGCGCACGGCGTCGGGCGTCAGCTCGTCGAGGCCGCCGAGGGTGAGCCCGGCGAGGGCGAGCGCGTCGTCGTCGGGCGGGAAGTGCGGGTTGGGGATGGCGATGACCCGCATCCCCGCCGCATCGGCCGAGCGCATGCCGTTGTGGGAGTCCTCGATCGCCACCACGTCGCCGGTCGCGACGCCCACGCGGCGCGCCGCCTCCACGTAGACGTCCGGCGCCGGCTTGCCGCGCGGGACCTCCTCGCTGGACACCGTGGCCGCGAACCGCTCTGCGACGCCCATGCGCTCGAGCACCACGTCGATGATCTCGCGGTTGGAGGACGACGCGAGCCCGAGCGGCCACTCCGCCGCCAGCCGCTCGACCGCCTCCCGCGCGCCCGGCAGCAGCGGCAGCTCGGCCTCGTAGGCGGCGAGCACACGGGCCAGCACGTCGTCGTTGATCGCCGCCGCCGGCAGCGGCACGCCGACCGTCTCGCGCATGTAGCGCGACCACTCGGGCGAGCTCATGCCCATCATCGCCCGCGTCGCGTCCTCGGGCCACGCGATGCCGTGGTCGGCGGCGAGGTCGCGACGCACCTGATCCCACACCTGCTCGGAGTCGACGAGCACGCCGTCGAGGTCGAAGATCACGGCGCGCACCACGGTCACCGCACCCTACCGGCGGGCGGTACCGTTCCAGCATGGCCTCGCAGTCGCTGCCGCTCGCGCTGACGTGGCTCGGCGAAGGCCGGCGCGTGATCGCCGCGACGCTCGTGGAGGCCATCGGCTCGGCGCCGCTCGACCCCGGCGCGGAGATGCTCGTCGACGACGCCGGCCGGATCGAGGGGTCGGTCACCGGCGGCTGCGTCGAGGGCGCGCTCGTCGAGGAGGCGCAGAGCGTGCTGGCCGGCTCGCCGCCGCGCGTCGCGACCTACGGCATCTCCGACCAGGAGGCCGCCGACGTCGGGTTGATGTGCGGCGGGACCGTGAAGGTGTTCGTCCACGAGCTCGCGGCGAGCGACGCGCTGACCACGGTCCGCGACGCGGTCGCGGCGGGCCGTCCGGTCGCGCTGGCCACGCTGCTCGACGGCCCGACCGCCGGCGCGAAGATGGCGGTGCTCGACGACGCGGTGATTGGCGGCCTCGGCCACTCCGAGCTGCTCGACGACAACGTCGCCCGCGACGCCCGCGGCTTCCTCGACGAAGGCCGCTCGGCGGTCCGCCGCTACAGCGCGCGCGGCGAGACCATGGGCGCCGACCTGCGCGTGGCGATCCACGCGTTCGCGACGCCGCCGCGGATGGTGATCTTCGGGGCGATCGACTTCTCCGCCGCGCTCGCCGCCGCCGCGACGCAGATCGGCTACCGGGTGACGATCGTCGACGCGCGGCGCGCGTTCGCGCAGAGCCCGCGGTTCTCCGCGCACGCCGAGGTGGTCATCTCGTGGCCCGAGGCCTACCTCGACGGCCGCGAGCTCGGCCCGCGCGACGCGGTCCTGGTCTTCACGCACGACGCCAAGTTCGACGAGCCGGCGCTCCTCGCCGCGCTGCGGACGGGCGCCGGCTACATCGGCGCGCTCGGCAGCCGGCGCACGCACGAGGACCGCGTCGAGCGGCTGCGCGGCGCGGGGGCGACGGACGAGGGGCTCGCACGCATCAGCTCGCCGTGCGGGCTCGACGTCGGCGCGCGCACCCCGGCCGAGACCGCCATAGCCGTCCTCGCCGAGATCCTCGCGTTGCGCGCGCACCGCGGAGGCGGCCGCCTCGCCGAGGCGAGCGGGCCGATCCACCCGCGCGCCGCCGTGGCGGGGGCCTGAGGCCTACCCCGCCTCCACGGCGCGCCAGATCGACACGTACACCGGCGGACGGAAGCGCCCCGCGGGGACGCCGCCCGGTCGCGCCACGATCGCCTGCGTGGCGTCCGGGGTGACGACGAAGCGCCGTAGCGCGTCGGCCTCGGGCGAGCGGCGCGCCCCGTCGAGCGTCGCGGCGTGCCACATGGCGTCTTGCGGCGTGCCGCGGATGTCGAGCCGGGCCAGCGTCCCGTGTCGCACCGCGTCGATGACCGTGTGGGCGATCGCCAGCATGACCCCCTCGCCGGCGGCCGCGGCGGCCTGGGCGGCGGCCTCGGTGGTGAACGCGCCGCGCACGGGCGCCGGCAGCCCGCGCTGCGCGAAGAGCCGCTCGAGCTCAGCGGCGCCGGGGCCGACCAGCCACCGCTCGACGCCCAGCGCGCCCAGCGGCACGTCGCGCGCGCCGGCGAGCCGGTGCGCGGGCGCCGCGACGACGACGAGCTTGTAGCGCAGGAACGGCACCGCTTCGACGCCGGGCGCCGGCCCGGGCGCGGGCCCGAGCGCGACGTCGGCGCGCCGGTCGGCGAGCAGCGCCGCGAAGTCCTCGGGGGCCGCCACCTCCTGGGCGACCTCCAGCCCGGGGCGCCGGCGCGTGAAGGCGTCGAGCAGCGGCGCGCTGACGTACTCCGCGACGGTGGGCGCGACGGCGAGGCGCAGCAGCGTGCGCGCCTCGCGCGCGTCGCCGACCTCGCGGCGCACCCGCTCCTCCAGCCGCAGCATCTCGGCCGCCGCGGTGGCCAGCCGCTCCCCGCCGGGCGTCAGCCGCACGCCGCCCGGGCAGCGCACGACCAGCTCGTCGCCGAGGTCGCGCCGCAGCGACGCGAGCGCGGAGGAGACCGCCGGCTCCGTGACACCGAGCGCGTGCGCCGCCGCGCTCAGCGAGCCCATCCGGGCCACCGTGGCGAACGAGCGGAGCTGGGCGAACGTCACCTCGACTGGCGACTATAAGCGAACGGTTATCGCGCTCGCACGGTTTCCGGGAACCGTCTGTACGTTCGTCGCAGAAGGGTTCACCGGAGGAGGGAGGGCCATGCAGGTTCCCGCGCCGTTCGACTACGCGCGCGCGTCGAGCGTCGACGAGGCGATCGGGCTGCTCGAGCAGCTCGGACCGGAAGCCCGGCTCGTTGCCGGCGGTCACTCGCTGCTGCCGATGATGAAGCTGCGGCTGGCGACGCCCGAGCACCTGATCGACATCAACCCGCTCGAAGCCGAGCTGGGCTACATCCGCGAGGAGGGCGACGAGGTCCGCATCGGCGCGCTCACCCGCCACCGCGACCTGCTCGCGTCGGACCTCCTGGCGCGGCACTTCCCGATCATCCGCGACGCCGAGCAGCTGATCGCCGATCCGCCGGTCCGCAACCGGGGCACGATCGGCGGCGCGCTCTGCCAGGCCGACCCGTCCGAGGACCTGAGCGCGGTGTGCGCGGCGCTCGGCGGCGTGGCGGTCATCCGCGGCGCGCAGGGCGAGCGCGTGGTCGAGATGCCCGACTTCAACCAGGGCCCGTACGAGACCGCCGTCGGCGACGCCGAGATGCTCGTCGAGGTGCGCATCCCGATCCGCCCGCACGGCGGCAGCGCCTACGCCAAGGTCAAGCGCCGCACCGGCGACTGGGCGACCGCCGCGGCCGGTGCGGCGATCTGGCTCGACGGGCCGAACGTCGGCGCGGCGGGGATCGCGCTGAGCGCGGTCAACCCGGTCAGCGTCCGCTCGACGCACGCGGAGGAAGCGCTCGTCGGCCGCCCGCCGTCCGAGGAGGCGTTCGCCGCGGCCGCCGAGCTCGCCGCCAAGGACGCGGACCCGATCGGCGACCTCCGCGGCCCCGCCGAGTACAAGCGCCACCTCGCGCGCGAGCTGACCCTCCGAGCCCTGCGCCGCGCCGCCGAGCGCGCGCTGGCCGCCTGACGATCACCAAGAGGAGCGACGACCTTGCAGATCAACCTCAGCGTCAACGGCGAGCCGCGCGCGGCCGACGCCGAGCCGCGCACGCTGCTCGTGCACTTCCTGCGCGACCACCTCGACATGACCGGGACGCACTGGGGGTGCGACACCTCCAACTGCGGCGCCTGCGTCGTGCTGGTCGACGGCGAGCCCGTCAAGTCGTGCACGATGCTCGCCGCGATGGCCGAGGGCCACGAGGTCCGCACCGTCGAGGGCATGGCGCGCGACGGCCGGCTCGACCCCGTCCAGCAGGGCTTCGTCGAGGAGCACGGCCTGCAGTGCGGCTTCTGCACGCCGGGGATGATGCTCACCGCCCGCGCGCTGCTCGACCAGAACCCCGACCCGACCGACGAGGAGATCAAGGTCGCCATCTCCGGCCAGATCTGCCGCTGCACGGGCTACAAGAACATCATCGCCGCGGTCCGCTGGGCCGCCGCCCACCCGGAGGAGGTGTCGGCCTGATGGCCACCACCGACGAGCGCCCGGTCGGCTACGGCCGCCTCAAGCGCAAGGAGGACCCCCGGCTCGTCCGCGGCCAGGGCCACTTCGTCGACGACGTCCGGCTGCCCGGCATGCTCCACGGCGCGGTCCTGCGCAGCCCGCACGCGCACGCGAAGATCCTCTCGGTCGACACGTCGGCCGCCCTGCAGCACCCGAAGGTGCGCGCGGTCATCACCGGCAAGGACCTCGAAGGCCTCGGTCTGGCGTGGATGCCGACGCTGTCGGCCGACACGCAGGCGGTGCTGGCCACCGACAAGGTCCGCTTCCAGGGCCAGGAGGTGGCGTTCGTCGTCGCCGACGACCACTACGCGGCGCGCGACGCGCTGGAGCTCATCGACGTCGACTACGAGCAGCTGCCGGTGCTCGTCGACCCGCGCAAGGCGCTCGACGACGACGCGCCGATCATCCGCACCGACAAGGGCGAGGACGCCACCAACCACATCTTCGACTGGGACGCCGGCGACGAGGCCGAGACCGAGCGGGTCTTCACGGACGCCGACGTGGTGGTCGTCACCCAGGAGATCCCGTTCCAGCGCGTGCACCCGTGTCCGCTGGAGACCTGCGGCTCCGTCGCCGACATGGATCCCGTCACCGGCAAGCTGCGGCTGTGGTGCACCACCCAGGCGCCCCACGCGCACCGCACGCTCTACGCGATCGTCGCCGGCATCCCCGAGCACAAGATCCAGGTCATCGCACCCGACATCGGCGGCGGCTTCGGCAACAAGGTGCCGATCTACCCGGGCTACGTCTGCTCGATCGTCGGCTCGATCCTCACCGGCAAGCCGGTGAAGTGGATGGAGGACCGCACCGAGAACCTGACGTCGACCGGCTTCGCCCGCGACTACCTGATGAAGGGGAAGATCGCGGCCGACCGTGACGGGAAGATCCGCGGCCTGCGCGTCGATGTGCTGGCCGACCACGGCGCGTTCAACGCGACCGCGCAGCCGACGAAGTACCCGGCCGGCTTCTTCCACATCTTCACCGGCTCCTACGACCTGGAGGCCGCGTACTGCACGGTCAAGGGCGTCTACACCAACAAGGCGCCCGGCGGCGTCGCCTACCGCTGCTCGTTCCGCGTGACCGAGGCCGCCTACCTCGTCGAGCGCATGGTCGACCTGCTGGCCGACGAGATGGAGATCGACCCGGTCGAGCTGCGGATGCGGAACTTCATCCGCCCCGAGCAGTTCCCGTACACCACCAGGACCGGGTGGGAGTACGACTCCGGCGACTACGGCGCGGCCATGAAGGAGGCGATGCGGATCGCCGGCTACGACGAGCTGCGCCGCGAGCAGACCGAGAAGCGGGCGCGCGGCGAGTACATGGGCATCGGCGTCTCGTTCTTCACCGAGACGGTCGGTGCCGGCCCGCGGGCCAAGTACGACATCGCCGGCCTCGGCATGGCCGACGGCGCCGAGCTGCGGGTCCACCCGACCGGCAAGGCGGTCCTGCGGATCTCGGTCAAGACGCAGGGCCAGGGCCACGAGACGACGTTCGCCCAGATCGTCGCCGAGGAGCTGGGGATCCCGCCCGAGGACATCGAGGTCGTCCACGGCGACACCGACCAGACGCCGTTCGGCCTCGGCACCTACGGGTCGCGCTCGACGCCGGTGTCGGGCGGCGCGACCGCGCTGGTGGCGCGCAAGATCCGCGACAAGGCCAAGCTGATCGCCGGCGCGGCGCTCGAGGTCTCGCCCGACGACCTGGAGTGGGAGAAGGGCCGCTTCTTCGTCAAGGGCGACCCGGAGAAGGGCATCACGATCCAGGACGTGGCGATGGCCTCGCACGGGACCGTGGCGCTGCCCGAGGGCGTCGAGGGCCACCTCGACGCCGAGTCGGTCTACGACCCGCCCAACCTGACGTACCCGTACGGCGCCTACATCTGCGTGGTCGACGTCGACGCGGGCACCGGCGAGATCAAGCTGCGGCGGTTCATCTCGGTGGACGACTGCGGCGTGCGCATCAACGAGATGGTCGTCGAGGGCCAGATCATGGGCGGCCTCGCCGAGGGCGTCGGGATCGCGCTGATGCAGCACATCGCGTTCGACGAGCAGGGCAACTGCCTCAGCGGCTCGTTCATGGACTACCTGGTCCCGTCCTCGATGGAGGTGCCCGACTGGGAGCTGGGCGCGACGTACACGCCGTCGCCGCACCACCCGATCGGGGCCAAGGGCGTCGGCGAGTCCTCCAACGTGGGCTCGCCGCCGGCCATCGTCAACGCGGTGGTCGACGCGCTCGAGCCGTTCGGCGTGCGCCACGTCGACATGCCGGTGACGCCCGCGCGGGTGTGGGAAGCGATCCAGAACGGCACGACGGAGCCGCCGCAGTGAGCGCCGCGCCGGGCGCTCGCGCGGCGGCGCTGGCCGAGGCCGGCGTGCCGTTCGTCGAGGCGGTCGTCGTGCGCTGCGCGGCGCCCACCTCGGCGCGGCCGGGCGACCGCGCGATCGTGCTCGGCGACGGGACGATCGAGGGGTTCGTCGGCGGCTCCTGCGCGGACCAGACCGTGCGGCTGCAGGCGCTGCGCGCGCTGGAGACCGACGAGCCCGTGCTGCTGCGGATCCTGCCCGGCGACGGCGCGGGCGGCCCCGACGAGGACGGGGCGGTGACCGTCGCGAACCCGTGCCTCAGCGGCGGGGCGCTGGAGCTGTTCCTCGAACCCCGTCTTCCGGCCCCGCGCGTCGCGGTGGCCGGGGAGTCCCCGGTGGCGCGGGCGCTGGCCGAGCTGGCGCCCGCCGTCGGCCTGCGCGTGCGCCTGGGGGCGCAGGCCGCCGCCGGGGACTTCGCCGCGGTCGTCGCCTCGCTCGGCCACGACGACGAGGCGGCGGTGCGCGCCGGCTTGGAGGCCGGCTGCGAGTACGTCGGGCTGGTCGCCTCGCGGGTGCGCGGCGCGGCGGTGCTCGAGGCGCTGCGGGCCGAGGGCGTGCCGGACGACCTGGTGGCGCGCGTGCGCACGCCGGCGGGCCTCGACATCGGCGCGCGCACGCATGCCGAGATCGCCCTGTCGATCCTCGCCGAGGTGGTTACCGCGCGACGGCGCCCGGCGGTGCCGTCGGCGCCCGCGCTGCACCCGCACGAGGCGGTCGACCCGATCTGCGGCATGCGGGTGGTGGTGACGGCGCAGACGCCGACGGCCGGCGGCGAGGCGTTCTGCTGCGACGGCTGCCGGAAGGCGTGGCTGGCGCGTGCCTGAGCAGCCGTTCGTCTCCGGGCTCGTCCTCGCCGCGGGCGGCTCGTCGCGGCTCGGGCAGCCCAAGCAGCTGCTGCCCTACGGCGGCGCCACGCTGCTCGACGCGGTGGTCGCGACCGCTCGCGCCTGCCCGTTCGACCAGCTCGTGGTCGCGCTCGGAGGGTCGGTCGAGGCCGTCCGCGACACGGTCGACCTGCGCGGCGCCGACGTCGTCGTCAACGACGGGTTCGGCGCCGGCTGCTCGTCGTCGATCGCCGTCGCGATGGCGGCGCTCGACCCGCGCGCGGACGTGCTGGTGCTCTTGCTCGGCGACCAGCCGGGCGTGACGGCGGCGACGGTGGGCGCGCTGCTCGCCGGGCGCGGGGACGCCCCGCTCGCCGTCTGCCGCTACGAGGACGGCCGCGGCCATCCGTTCGCCTTCGCGCGCCCGGTGTTCGGGGACCTGGGGACGCTGCACGGCGACAAGGCGGTGTGGAAGCTGCTCGACGCTCGCGCCGCGGAAGTGGCCGAGGTGCCGGTCGCGGGCCACGTGCCGCTCGACGTCGATACCTGGGAGGACTACGAGGCCGTGCTGGCGGCCGTGTCGTGACCCGCCCGGCCCGCCCGGCACGCGCGGGCGCCCCCGCCGCGCTCGTCGAGGCGCTGCCCGGCGTCGACGCGCTCGTCGCCCGGCTCGCGGCGGCGGACTACCTGGCCGACGAGGGCCTGGCCACCGCCATGTTCCTCGCGCTGCGGCTGCCGCAGCCGCTGCTGCTCGAAGGCGAGGCCGGCGTCGGCAAGACCGAGGCGGCGCGCGCGCTGGCGGAAGCGCTCG
>DASVQH010000333.1:0-7135 GCA_036389195.1 Solirubrobacteraceae bacterium | reverse complement strand
CCCGAAGGCCGGCCCGCCGCCGCTGATTACCGGCGCGAGATCCCTGCTCAGCCGGCGGGCTGAGCCTTGATCGTCTTGTCGAACGCCAGCTCGCCGCCTTCGATCTTGTAGATGCCGTAGTCGGTGAGCGTGGTGTCGCCGTTCTCGTCGATCGAGTACGTGCCGAGCACGCTGGCGCGGTCCTTGGTGTTGAAGATGGCCTCGAGGACCTTCTCCTTGGAGCCGTCACCCGAGCGCTTGATCGCGTCGAGCGCGAGGTTCATGGCCTCGTAGCCGTAGATCGCGTAGGGCTGCGGGTTCTTCTCGCCGTACTTGGAGCTGTACTCCTCGAAGAACTTCTGGCCCTCCGGCGGGTACTCGTCCGGCGACAGCGTGGCCACGGAGACCTTGGTCCGCTTGGCCAGGTCGGCGGGGATGCCGCCTTCCTTCGGGTCGGAGAAGCTGGCCTCGGCGATGCCGTCGGGGCCGTAGAGCTTCGCGTCCGGCAGCGCGGCGCCGAAGTCCTTGAACAGCTGCACCGCGTTGTTCGGCGTGATGCCGGCGAACACGAAGCAGTCGGCGCCGCCGGCCTTCGCCTTCTGGGCGATGGAGCGGTAGTTCGGCGCCTTCGGGTCGATGCCCACGTTGGACAGGACCTTCAGACCCTGCGACTTGGCCGACGACTCGATGTTGCGGCTCAGACCGGCGCCGTACACCTCCTTGTCGTTGGCCAGCTGGACGTTCGTGCAGCCGTCCTCCTTCATGACGGTCGCGAGCGCGGCGCCCTGGATGGTGTCCTTGGGCACGATGCGCGAGTAGGTGCGCTTGCCGGTCGGGTAGTACTTCTCCGGCTCGCCCTTGTCCGCGCCCGGCTCGTTCGTCGTCAGGCCCACCGCCGTGTTGGCCGGGGAGATCTGCGGAACGCCCGCCTCGTTGAGGATCGGGATCGAGACGGCGGAGCCGCCCGAGTTGAACTCGCCGATGTAGACGGCGGCCTTGTCGTCCTGTGCGACCTTGCGCGCGTTCTGCGACACGGCCTCGGGAGTCCAGGAGCCGGCCTGGGCGGTCGAGTCGTCGAGCGACGTGTACTTGACGCTGATGTTGCCGGCCTTGCCGCCGGCCTGCTCGAGCGCGAGCTTGATGCCGTTGACCAGCGCGGTGGTCTGGATGCGCTGGGCGCCCTGCAGCGGAAGGCTTGAGTAGACGGTGACCGACCCGCCGCCGCTGCTCTTGCTGCTGCTGTCGGACGACTTGCTGTCACTGCTGTCGTCGCCGCAGGCGGCGAGCGCCAGAGCGGGTACGACCAAGAGAACTGCTGACAAACTACGAGCCTTCAAAGTCCCTCCTCACGGGGTGACACGCCATCTGACGGAGCCGTTTTCGAGTTCCCCAGGATCCGCCTATGGCACTGACGAGGCCGGACTATAACCGTGGTACCGGTCGGCGGGAAGCAGTCCTGCCCCACCCGCACATACCGCCGGGTGCGTCAGGCGGCCTCGGCGAGATCCCGCGCCGTGCGGGACGTGGCGAGCGTGGCGAGCGCCTCGCGCTCCATGCGCTGGACGCGCTCCGTGCTCGTCGAGAGCTCGCGCGCGATCTCCCGCGGCGAGCGCGGCTCGGCGCCGTCGAGCCCGTAGCGGCGCTCGAGCACCGCGCGCGACGCCTCGGGCAGCTCGCCCAGCAGCGACCGCACCTGGGCCTCGCGCTGCTCGCGCGCGACGCGCTCGAACGGCGTGGCGGCCTCGTCGGCGGCCAGGACGTCCCCCAGCGCGGTCTCCGCCTCGCCGTCCAGGGGCTCGGACAGCGAGCGCACGGGGCGGCTCGCCCGGCGCACCAGCTCGACCTGCGCGACGCTCAGGCTCTCGGCGCCGGCCAGCTCCTCGACGCTGGCGGGCCGGCCCAGCTCCTCGGCCAGGCGCTGCGCCGAGCGCTCGACCGCGCGCAGCTGGTCGTGCGCGTGCTGGGGCATGCGGATCAGGCGCGACCGGCGGTGGATGCCCTGCTGGATCGACTGCCGGATCCACCAGGTGGCGTACGTCGAGAACTTGTAGCCCTTGCGGAAGTCGAACTTCTCGACCGCGCGCACGAGCCCGAACGTCCCCTCCTGGATGAGCTCGAGCAGCGTCATCCCCTGGCCGCGGAACTTCTTGGCGTGGAACGCGACGAGCCGGAGGTTGGCCTCGACCATCCGCTCCTTGGCCGCCAGGTCGCCGCGCTCGACGCGCTTGGCGAGGACGACCTCGTCGTGCGCCGTCAGCAGCGGGATCCGCTCCAGGCGCGAGAAGAAGAGGGTGAGGGCCTCGGCGTCGGGCTCCTCGAGGGCGGCGCGTGTCTGGCGAGCGGGGGGCACGCGGGGGAGCTTCGAACCCGCCGCTGAGGCGGCCCTAAGCCGCGCCCCAAGAGCAGATAAATGTCAGGAGCCCGGCGGCGGGTGCTGCTCGCGCCGGTTGCCCGGGAGGTACGGCGAGATGATGTGCCACGTCGCCGCCCCGAGGATCAGGAGGAGCGCGACCAGGAACGCGTCGAACCCCTTGGCGCCGATGGCCCAGAGGATGACCCACAGGCCGAGGCTGAAGATGGTCGTGATAAGGATGATCATCGCGCGGGATCCTATCCGGCCAGCGCGGCGGCCATCGCGCCGACGACCTCGCGGACGGCGGCCGCCGGATCCTCCGCCTCGGCCGCCGCGCGCACCAGGCGCGAGCCGACGATGACGCCCTCGGCGCCCGCCGCCGCCGCGGCGGCGGCCTGCTCGGGCGTGCCGATGCCGAAGCCGAGCGCGACCGGCACCTTCGTGCGCGCGCGGGCGCGCGCGATGATCGCCTTCTGGCTCGTCTCGAACGCGGCGCCGCTGCGCTCGCCGGTCGTCCCGGTGCTCGAGACGGTGTAGAGGAAGCCGCGGGCGCGCGCGCCGATCGCCGCCAGGCGCTCGTCCGGCGTCGTCGGCGCCACGAGCGGGACCAGCGCGACGCCCGCCGCGTCGCAGGCGGCGAGCGCGTCGGGCGCCTCCTCCAGCGGGAGGTCGGGCACGATCAGGCCGCTCAGGCCGCGCTCGGCCAGCGTCGCCGCGAAGGCCTCCACCCCGCGGGCGAAGACCAGGTTCGCGTAGCACATGAGCACCACGGGCAGGCGGCGGGCCAGCTGCTCGCCGACGTCCAGGACGCCGTCGAGCCGCGTCCCCGCGCGCAGGGCGACCGTGCCGGCCGCCTGGACCACCGGGCCGTCGGCGAGCGGGTCGGAGTACGGGACGCCGAGCTCCACGAGGTCCGCGCCGCCGTCGGCGTAGGCCTCGCCGATCGCCGCCGAGGTCTCCAGGTCGGGGAAGCCGCCCATCAGATAGGGCATGAGGGCGGCGCGCTTGCCGCTGTGGGCGAACGCGGCGGCGATGCGCTCGGTGCCGGTGCCGGTGGCCGAGCTCATCCGTGAGACAGGACTTCGGCGAGGTCCTTGTCGCCGCGGCCCGACAGGCAGATGAGGTCGAGCGCGTCCTCGGCGCCGTCCGGGTTGGCCAGCACCCAGGCCAGCGCGTGCGAGGACTCCAGCGCCGGGATGATCCCCTCCAGCTCGGCCACCCGCCGGAACGCGGCCAGCGCGTCGGCGTCGGAGACGGCCACGTAGTGCGCGCGGCCGATGTCGCGCAGGTGCGCGTGCTCGGGGCCCGTGCCCGGATAGTCGAGGCCGGCGGAGATCGAGTGGGCCTCGGTGATCTGGCCGTCGTCGTCCTGCATGATCGCCGAGTACGCGCCGTGCAGGATCCCGCCGCGGCCGCCGACGGTCAGCGGCGCGCCGTGGCGCCCGGACTCCAGGCCCTCCCCGGCCGCCTCGACGCCGATGAGGTCGACGTCGTCGTCCTCGACGAACGGCACGAACATGCCGATCGCGTTGGAGCCGCCGCCCACGCAGGCGACCACGCGGCGGGGCAGCCGGCCGGTCGCGGCGAGGACCTGCTCGCGCGCCTCGTCGCCGATGATCCGCTGCAGCTCGCGCACGAGCGCCGGGTACGGCGCCGGGCCGACCGCGGAGCCGATGATGTAGTGCGTCGTGCCGACGTTGGTGACCCAGTCGCGGATCGCCTCCGAGACGGCCTCCTTGAGCGTCCGGGCGCCCGCGTCCACCGGCGCGACCGTCGTGCCCAGCAGCTGCATGCGGCGCACGTTGGGCTCCTGGCGGCGCATGTCCTCGGTGCCCATGTAGACCGTGCAGTCGAGCCCGAGCAGCGCGCAGGCGGTGGCCGTGGCGACCCCGTGCTGTCCCGCTCCGGTCTCGGCGATGATCCGCTGCTTGCCCATCCGCTTGGCCAGCAGGGCCTGCCCGAGCGCGTTGTTGATCTTGTGGGCGCCGGTGTGCAGGAGGTCCTCGCGCTTGAGCCAGACCGGGTGGCCGACGGCCTCCGACAGGCGGTCGGCCCGGTACAGCGGCGTCGGGCGGCCGGCGAAGTCCTGCAGCAGGCGGGTCAGCTCGGCGCGGAACGCCTCGTCGTCGCGGGCGTCGAGCCAGGCGGCCTCCACCTCGCCGAGGGCCGGCATCAGCGTCTCGGGGACGTACTGGCCGCCGTAGCGGCCGAAGCGGTGGGGAAGTCCGGTCGTGGTGGCCATGTCTATGCCGGAGAGCCTACGGCGGCCGCCGCCGCGGCGAGGAACGCGCGCACCCGCTCGGGGTCCTTGACGCCCGGCTCCCCCGGGACCTCGACGCCCGAGGCCACGTCGACGGCGTAGGGCTTCGCGGCCTCGATCCCCGCGGCGACGTTCTCCGCCGTCAGGCCGCCGGACAGGATCTTGGGCACCGCGGAGCGCCGCCCGCCGAGCAGCGACCAGTCCCACGTCTCCCCCGTGCCGCCGCGCAGCGCCGCGTGGCCCGTGTCGAGCAGGTGGAAGTCCACGGTGCGGAAGGTCTCGATGGCCTGCAGGTCGGCGCCCGAGCGGACGCTGACCGCCTTGATGATCTTGCAGCCGGTGCGCCGGGCGGCCTCGGCGGCGAACGCCGGGCCCTCCTCGCCGTGCAGCTGCAGGTGGGTCAGCCCGATCAGGTCGGCCGCCGCGGCCACCTCATCGAGCGCCGGGTTGACGAACACCCCCACCAGGTTCGTGCGCCGCCGCACGCGCGCGGCGATCGCCGCCGCCTCGCCCGGGTCGCACGAGCGCTTGGAGCCCGGCCAGAGGATGAACCCGATCGCCCACGCGCCGAGCTCGGCCGCCAGCTCGGCGTCCTCCAACCGCGTGATCCCGCACACCTTGACCCTGGTCACCTCTCCAGGGTAGGGCGCGCCTACCCGTTCGGCGCTTGCGCCGGCCGGTTCTCCAACGTCACAGGGATGTCCTCGGCCTTGCCGCCCCGCAGCACCTTCACGACCACGCGGTCGCCGGGCTTGTGGGCGTCGACCATCTGGACGACGTCGTCCATCGAGTTCACCGGCTTGCCGTCGACCGCCTGGATGACGTCGCCGCCGAGCAGGACCGGGTTGCCGTCGACGTTGGCCGACGTCGACGTGTTGCCGCCGCGGATGCCCGCGTCGGCGGCCGGGCCGCCCGGCGTCGCCTGCTGGACGAGCACGCCGGACTTGGCGGGCAGGTTGAGCGGTGCGAGCGACTGGTCGATCCCGATGCCGGTGATCCCCATGTAGGCGCGCTCGACGCGGCCGGAGGAGCGCAGCTGCGGGATCACCTCCTTGGCGGTGTTGATCGGCACGGCGAAGCCGATCCCGACGCTGCCGCCGCCCTCGCCCGACACCCCGCCGCCGCCCGTGGCGATCTGCGAGTTGATGCCGATCACCCGCCCGACGGCGTCGATCAGCGGGCCGCCGGAGTTGCCGGGGTTGATCGCCGCGTCGGTCTGGATGACGTTGTCGATGCCGAACCCGTTGGGTGCGGAGATCCGGCGCTGCAGCGCGGAGACGACGCCGGTGGTGAGCGTCCGGTCGAGCCCGAACGGGTTGCCGATCGCCACGGTCGGGTCGCCGACCTGGACGGACTTCGAGTCACCGAGGGCGAGCGGGTGCAGGTCCAGGCCGGCGGGATCCACCTTCAGCAGCGCCAGGTCGGTGCTCTCGTCCTTGCCGACGATGCGCGCCTCGCGCTTGGTGTCGTCGGAGAAGGAGACGCTGACGTCGGTGGCCGAGTTGACGACGTGGGCGTTGGTGAGGATGAAGCCCTCGTTGTCGATCACGAAGCCCGAGCCGGTGGAGACGCTCTGCTGCCCCTGGGCGCCGCCGCCGAACAGGTCGAACGGCGAGGAGGCGCGCTCGACGACCCGCGAGGTGATGAAGACCACGCCCGGCGCGTCGCGGCGGTAGATGTCGCGCGCGGTGAGCCCGCGGCCGGCGCCGGCGGTGTCGGAGGCGGGCTTGCCGGAGGTCCCCAGCGGGGCCTGCTGGACCACGGTCGTCGTCTCGCCGCCCACGACGTCGGCGCCGATCAGCACGCCGGACGTGATGCCGGCGCCCATCAGGGCGGCGAGCAGGATCGGGGCGAACGATGTGCTCCTCATGGAGGTCAAAGCTGACGCGGACCGCTCAACCGCGGCTAAAGCTCGGGCTCGTAGGCCTCGCCGCCGCCGATCAGGCGCCGGCACGCGGCTTCGAGGTCGTCGGCGCGCATGAGCGTCTCGCCGACCAGCACGGCGTCGACGCCGACGCGCTCGAGCTCCTCGAGCTGCTCGCGGGAATGCAGGCCGGACTCCGAGACGACGGTCTTGCCGGCCGGGACGTCGGCGAGCAGCGCGTAGGTGCGCTCGAGGTCGACGCTGAAGTCGGTGAGGTCGCGGTTGTTGATGCCGAGGACGTCGGCATCGATCTCCAGCGCGACGTCGAGCTCCTCCTCGTCGTGGACCTCGACCAGCACGTCGAGGTCGAGCGACCGCGCCTCGCGGTACAGCGCGTCGAGGTCCTCCGGGTGCAGCGCGGCGACGATGAGCAGGATCGCGTCCGCGCCGGCGACCGCGGACTCGTAGACCTGGTACGGGTCGATGATGAAGTCCTTGCGCAGGACCGGGAGCTCGGTCGCGGCGCGCGCCGCGACGAGGTCGTCGAGCTGGATGCCGGCGACCTGCACTCCTATGAGGTCGCTCCGGCCGACGTCGGGCTCGCCCCTGCCGCCTTCGACGCCGTCGCCGGCGGCACGCCGCAGGCCAACGCGGAGACGACGCGCCGCATCCTGGCCGG
>DASVQH010000332.1:0-4985 GCA_036389195.1 Solirubrobacteraceae bacterium | reverse complement strand
CCGCACGTCGCCGAGCACCTCGCCGAGCGTCGTGGGGTCGAGGGAGACGACCTGCGGCGCGGGGTCCAGACGCTCGGCCACCGCGCGCACGTCGTCGTAGGAGACGGCGCAGACCGCGCACAGCGCCTGGGTGACGATGAGGTCCGGCTGCAGCGCCTTCAGCGCCGGCTCGTCGAGCTCGTAGATCGCCCGGCCCTGCTCGGTGAGCGCGCGGACCGCGGCGTCGATCTCGGCGGCGGACAGGCCGGGCCCGATGACGTCGCGCGTCACCTTGGGAAGATCCCGGGCCTCCGGCGGGTAGTCGCACTCGTGCGTGACCGCCACGACCTCATCCCCGGCGCCCAGGGCGAACAGCATCTCGGTGGCCGACGGGACGAGGGAGACGATGCGCATGTCGCGCGCACACCATAGGGAACGCCTCCCGGACTGCTACCGTTGCCGGGTCGCCCGATGAACGACGACGACTCCTCGCGAAGTAGCGGCGCGCAGCCCGACTGCGCCGCTCTCGGCCCCCGGCCCCGCCCATGACCGCGCTGCTCCTCGTCGCGGTCGTCGTCCTCGTGCTGCTCAACGGCTACTTCGTCGCCGCGGAGTTCGCGCTCGTGCGCGTCCGCCGCTCGCGGATGGAGGAGGAGGCCGAGCACGGCAGCGGCGCCGCCCGCCGCGTCCTGCGCCTGCTCGACGACCTCTCGCGCTACCTGGCCGCCTGCCAGGTCGGCATCACGCTGACGTCGCTGGGCATCGGCTTCCTCGGCGAGCCGGCGATCGCCTCGATCTTCGAGAACCTCCTGGGCGAGTCGCTGCCTCACGGCGTGACGCTGGCGCTCTCGTTCGCGCTCGCCTACCTGATCTCGACGTCGCTGCACATCACGATCGGCGAGCAGGTCCCGAAGATCTACTCGATCAACAAGGCCGAGGCGACGGCCAAGCGGATCGCGCGCCCGCTCGCCCTCTTCACCACGGCGTTCAGCCCGTTCATCGCCGTGCTCAACAACGTCTCCAACGCCCTGCTGCGCGCGATCGGCATCAGGTCAACCGGCGAGTTCGAGGAGGGCGGCTCGCCGGAGGAGCTCAAGGTCCTGATCGCCCAGTCGCTGGCCGGCGGCGACCTGGAAGCCAACGAGGCCGGCATGCTGACCGGCGTCTTCCACCTCCACGAGCAGCAGGCGCGCCAGGTCATGACCCCGGCGCCCGCGGTGATCACCGTGGACACCTCCGAGGACGTCGAGACGGCGCTGCGCCGCTGCATCGCCACCGGCCACACGCGCATCGTGGTCACCGAGGACGAGAACCAGGACCGCGTCAAGGGGATCGTGCACTCCAACCAGCTGGCCGAGCTGCTGATGGCCGAGGGGCCCAGCGCCTCGTTCGCCTCCAAGGTGCGCGAGGCGCCGATCGTCCCCGAGACCAAGGCGCTCGACGACCTGCTGGCCGACCTGCAGCGCCAGCGCACCTCGCTGGCCGTGGTGATCGACGAGTACGGCCGCACGGCGGGGATCGTCACCGTCGAGGACATCGTCGAGGAGGTCGTGGGGGAGATCGACGACGAGACCGACCCCGCGGGCGGCGCGGTCCGCCAGCTGCCGAACGGCGACTGGTTCGTCCGCGGGCACGTGGCCATCAACGACCTGGCCGACTACGGGCTCGAGCTGTCGGCCGACAACGACGCCTACAACTCGGTCGGCGGCTTCGTCTTCGGCGAGCTCGGCCGGCTGCCGCGGCGCGGCGACACCGTCCAGCACGACGGCTACTCGATCCGCGTGGAGTCCGTGCGCGAGAACCGGATCGAGGCGGTGCGGATCCGGGAGCGCAGGGTTTCAAGTTGAAACCAAGTGCGGGATTGCACAATCGCCGAACACGCGCTACGTTCTTGGCACTGAGCCGCTTCGGCGGTTGAGGAGGAGAGAGGGAGATCCTGGGGAGGATCGACCGAGAGACACGAAGAGCCCGGTTCACGGGGAGCGAACCGGGCTCTTAGTGTGTCTGGAGGAGGGGTTGCGATGAGGGGGTTTCGTCGCACCCGGAATAATCGGCCGTCGATCTCAATACGGCGTAAATAATTGGTTACGGCTCAATAACCGTAGAAGCCGCGACCGGCCTTCCTTCCGAGCGCCCCTTCCGCCGCCAGCGCATGCACCCGCGCGGGCGCCGGAACGCCGATCGCCTCGCCGATGGCGATCGCCACGTCGAGCCCGACCAGGTCGAGCAGCGCGAGCGGGCCGAGCGGATGCCCGGCGCCGAGCTTCATGCACGCGTCGACGTCGGCCGGCTCCATGCCGGTGCGCTCGATCAGCGCGACGGCCTCGAAGAGGTAGGGGAACAGCAGGCGGTTGACCACGAAGCCGGGCGTGTCGGGTACCTCGACCGCCGTCTTGCCGAGCGCCGCGCACAGCGCCAACGCACGCCGGCGGGTGGACGCCGTCGCCCCGTCCGGGAAGCACAGCTCGACCAGCTTCATCCGCTGCACAGGGTTGAAGACGTGCAGCGCGACGAAGCGGTCGGGCCGGCCGCTGGCCTCGGCGAGCGCGGTGACGCTGAGCGACGAGGTGGTGGAGGCGAGGATGGCCTCCTCCGGGGCGCCGGCGTGCAGCCGCGCGAGGAGCGTGGCCTTGGCGCCCGGGTCCTCGGCGATGGCCTCCACGACGAACGTGGCGGCTCCCAGCTCGTCGAGGTCCGTGGTGATGCGGACGTCGGCGTCGGCGCCCTCCAGCCGGGCGCGGGCCCGCCGCGCGGACTCGCGGGAGCGCGCCCACAGCGTGACGTGGCCGCGCGCGCCCGCCACGGTCGCCAGACCGAGTGCGATCGCGCCGCTCCCGGCGATGCCGAGGGGTTCGATGGGGTTGGCTGACTCGTCAGTCAACGCGCCGTAGACTATGGGAACAACTCGGAGACGGAGGTCCTCCCATGCAGCACGGCACCGGCCGCGAGGTCGTCATCGTCGAGGCGGTCCGCACGCCGATCGGTCGCGGGCACCCGGCCAAGGGCTACTACAAGGACACCCATCCCAACGAGCTCCTCGGGAAGTGCTACACGGAGGTCATCGAGCGCGCCGGCATCCCCGCCGATGCGGTCGAGGACGTCATCACCGGCTGCGTCCAGCAGTACGGCGAGCAGATGTTCAACGTCGGGCGCAACGCCTGGCTGCAGGCCGGCCTGCCGATCGAGACGCCGGCCACGACCGTCGACCGCCAGTGCGGCTCGGCCCAGCAGGCGGTCAACTTCGGCGCGGCGCTGATCGCCGCGGGCGTCCACGACGCGGTCATCGGGTCGGGCGTCGAGCACATGGGCCACGTCCCGATGGGCGTCGGCTTCAAGTGGGTCGACGAGGTCGGCTCGCCGTGGCCGCCGGAGCTGATGGAGCGCTACAACCTGATCCCGCAGGGGCTCTCGGCCGAGATGATCGCCGACCAGTGGGAGATCCCGCGCTCCGAGCTCGACGAGCTGGCCGTGCGCTCGCACGCGCTCGCGCAGCAGGCGACCGAGGAGGGCCGCTTCGAGCGCGAGATCGTCCCGTTCCAGGTCAACGGCGATACCTACGTCGCCGACCAGGGCATCCGCCCCGGCACGAGCCTGGAGACGCTGGCCGGGCTCAAGCCCGCGTTCAAGGAGGACGGCCGGGTCACGGCGGGCAACGCGTCGCAGATCTCCGACGGCGCCGCCGCGGTGCTGCTCATGGAGGCCGAGAAGGCCAAGGCGCTCGGCCTCAAGCCGCGCGCGCGGATCGTGGACCAGACCACGGTCGGCGTCGACCCCGTGATCATGCTCACGGGCCCGATCCCGGCGACCAAGAAGCTCCTCGAGCGCAACAAGATGACGATGGACGACATCGACCTCATCGAGGTCAACGAGGCGTTCGCGTCGGTCGTGGCGGCGTGGAAGCGCGAGCTCGATCCCGACATGGACCGGGTCAACGTCAACGGCGGCGCGATGGCGCTGGGCCACCCGCTCGGCTCGACCGGCGCGCGGCTGCTGACGACGCTGCTGCACGAGATGGAGCGCTCCGACAAGGAGATCGGCCTCGTCACGATGTGCTGCGGCGGCGGGCTGGGCACCGGCACGCTGATCCAGCGGGTCTGAGCCCTCCCGTGGGCGGCGCGCCCTTCCGGGTGCGCCGCTCATGCGCAACTTTCCTGAGCGGCGGTTGTTGGAGTGGTCATGCTTCCGCCACTGACCGTCCTCTGCGTCGTGGCCGCGCTCGCCGGCGCCGCTCCGGCCGCCGCGCGCGCCGGCTGGAGCCCGCCGCACCCGGCCCGCGAGGGGGCGCCGGGCGCCGAGGTGGCGGTCCTCGCGGCCGGAGAGGGGGAGCCGCTGCGGGTGCGCGTCCGGGGCGGGGATCCGATCGCGGTCCCCGGGTCCGAGGGGGCGCGTGGCGGCGTCGCCGCGGTCGGGCCGCGGGGCGTGGTCGTCGTGGCCTGGGCGGTCCTCACCTGCGAGGCGGCGGAGCGCGCCGGCGACGTCCGGACGTGCGGTCGCGTGCTGGCGACGCGCTGGCAGTCGGGCCAGAACCCGCCGGCGCCGACTCGACTGAGCCGCGACGACGGCCGCTACGCCACCGCGCCCGCCGCGGGCGTGGCCGCCGACGGGACGGTCGTCGTCGCCTGGAACGTGGAGACCGAAGACCTCGAGCTCGAGCCGCTCCGCGTCGATGCGGCGCTGGCTCGCGGGGACGGCGGGTTCTCGACCGTCGAGGTCGCGCACGGCCGCGGGATCGAGGCGCTGGAGGGCGTGGCGCGAGTCGGCGACGCGGCGCAGATCGCGCTGAGCCGCAGCGTGCGGGGCAAGCTGCGCGTCCTGACCGTCGACGCCGCCGGCGGCCGGTTGCGCCGGCCCCACACGGAGGCCGCGGTGCCGGACACCTACGCGCTCGACCTCCGGTTCCTGCGGTCGCGCCGTGGCGACCGGCTGCTGGCGTGGGAGGGCGAGAAGCTCGACCGGGTCTTCGTCCGGCGCGGCGCGCCCGGGCGGCCGCTCGGGCGCCGGATGGC
>DASVQH010000331.1:0-6225 GCA_036389195.1 Solirubrobacteraceae bacterium | reverse complement strand
GCGCTCGATCCGGCGCGCCGCCTCGGTCAGCTCGGCGATCGGCGACATCGCCCGCCGCGCGGTGGCGAGGCCGGCGAGCAGCGCCAGCGCCGTCCCGCCGAGCACGCCGATCCCGATGAACACCCGGATCTTGCGCGTGGTCGCGCGGATGTCCGACAGCCGCCGCCCGTACTGCACGTACGCGCGGGTCACGTAGCCGTTGGCGTAGCGGAAGGGGATCGGCCGCGTCTCGATCCGGTAGCCGCCGGCCTCGATCGTCGGGCCGAAGCCGGGAGGCGGGAAGCGGGGCGCGTCCAGCGAGGAGGCGGCCAGCAGGTCGCCGCCGGGCAGGACCACGAGGATCGTCGCCCGCTGCGTCCGCGCGTAGTCGGGGAGCCGGACCTTCTTGATCACGCGGGCGTGCCCGCTGACCATGCGGACGGAGACCTGGCGCGAGAGGTCGTCGGCCGCGGCGGCGACCTGGTCGTCGAACTCCGCGCGCACCTGGCGCGTCGTGAGCACGCCGACGATCGTCGCGAACCCGAGGAGGATGACCAGCGTGAGCGCCGCCGAGCCGCCCGCGAGCCGCCACCGGATGGGGAGCCGGCGGTAGGAGTCGGCCAGCTGGCGGGCGAGCGGGGACACCGGCCGCCTCAGACCCGCAGGACGTACCCCGCGCCGCGCACCGTGTGCAGGAGCCGCGCCTCGCCGCCGGCCTCGAGCTTGCGCCGCAGGTTCGACACGAAGACCTCGATCGTGTTGGTGATCGAGAACGGGTCGTAGCCCCACACCTCGTCGAGCAGCTTCTGCCGCGAGATCACGAGGCGCTCGTTGCGCATCAGGTACTCCAGCAGCTCGAACTCGCGCTGGGTGAGCTCGATCGAGCGGTCGCCGCGGAACACCTCGTGGGTGTCGGGGTTGAGCGTGAGGTCGCCGACCACCAGCGGCGCCATGCCGCGCGGCGGGCGCCGGCGCAGCAGCGCGCGCAGCCGGGCCAGCAGCTCCTGGCGCTCGAACGGCTTGACGAGGTAGTCGTCGGCGCCGACGTCGAGCCCCTCGACGCGCGAGTCCAGCGCGTCGCGGGCGGTCAGCATCAGGATCGGCGTGTCGTCCTCGTTGCGCCGCAGCGTGCGGGCGACGTCGATGCCGTCCATCCGCGGCAACCCGAGGTCGAGGATGATCAGGTCCGGCAGGAACGCCTGGCTCTCGTCGAGGGCCTGGACGCCGTCGTGCGCGGTGCGCACCTCGTAGCCCTCCAGGCGCAGCGAGCGCTGGAGCACCTGGGCGATGTCGTCGTCGTCCTCGACGATGAGCACGCGCGCGGGGCGGACCGAACCCTCCATGAGGCCATCCTAGGCGGCTTCGCGGCCCCGCCGTCAGGTTTTAGGGCCCCTTGAGCGCGCGAGCCCGGCGGCAAGGGATCGATCCGGGCGCGTCGAAGGGGGGACGGCCCTCATGCCAGCCGCCAAGAAGACGACGAAGAAGAAGTCCCCGCCGCGCTCCCGGACCCGCTCCCGCGCCGCGGCCCCACCGTTCCCGCTGCGCCTGCCGGCGCTGCAGCAGCACCAGGTCGACCTGATCGGGCTCGGCCTGGTCGCGCTCTCGGTGTTCATGTGCTTCGTCATCTACTTCGGCTGGGAGGGCGGAGAGGGCGGCGGCGCCGCCGTCGAGGGCCTGCGCTGGCTGATCGGCGGCGCCCACTACCTGGCGCCGATGGCCCTCCTGGGCACGGGCGCGATCCTCGTGCTGCGCCCGGTGCTCCCGGCGGTGCGGCCGTTCCGCTCGGGCGCGATCTGCCTGTTCGCCGCCCTGACGCTGGGGCTCGCCGGCGGCACGCTCGGGCTCGGCCCCGACGCGGGCGGCGGGCGCCCGGCGCTGTGGGACGTCGCGTGGGCCAAGAGCCACGGCGGCATGGTCGGCGAGGCCCTCTACTGGGCGGCCACCACGCTCTTCTCCTCGATCGGCGCCCACATCATCGCGGTCTTCCTGTTCCTGGCCGGCGTCCTGCTGCTCACGGGCGCCTCGGTGGCCGGCGTCGTGCAGGGCACGGGCCGGCGCGTGCGCGAGACGACGACCGAGGTCGGCGCCGCCGTGGCGCGCCGCCGCGCCGCCGCCGACGAGCTCGCCGTCCTCGAGACCGCGCAGCGCACGACGGTCACGCGGCGGCTGCCCCGCGCGACGGAGCCCGAGCCAGAGCTCGAGCCCGGGGAGGACATCACCGTCAGCGCCGACTTCTGGTCCGGCGACGAGCGCTACCCCGACCTCTACGGCGGCGAGCCGCTGCCCGAGCCGGAGCCGGAGCCGGAGCTGGTGGTCGACCCGCTCCCCGAGCCCGAGCCGCCGGCCCCGCCGCTCCCCGAGCCCCCGGACGAGCCGCGCCTGGCCGAGGACCCCGACACCGACGAGCCCGGCGTCACCCGCAGCGGCGCGCCGGACCCCTCCCAGCTGACGCCCCAGGGGCGCTACCGCTCCGAGGTCACCGACGACCCCGACTTCGTCTGGTCGGTGCCCGACGCCCGCTTCCTCAAGCGCTCCTCCGAGCAGGCCAACCGGCCCGACACCGCGGGCCAGGAGAAGGTCGCCGCCCAGCTGGTCGAGGCGCTCGGGCACTTCGGCGTGCAGGCGCGGGTCATCGGGATGGTCGCCGGCCCGCACATCACCCGCTACGAGCTGCGCCTCGCGCCGGGGACCAAGGTGGCCAAGGTCGCCCAGCTCAAGGACGACCTCGCCTACGCGCTGGCCGCCTCGGACATCCGCATCCTCGCCCCGATCCCGGGCAAGCAGGCGGTCGGCGTCGAGGTGCCCAACGCCCAGCGCCGGACCGTCCACCTCGGCGACGTGCTGCAGGAGCCGCCGCCCGACTGGTCGCCGCTCACCGTGTGGCTGGGCAAGGACGTCGCCGGCCGGGCGATCGGCTGCGACCTGGCCAAGATGCCGCACCTGCTGGTCGCCGGCACCACGGGCGCCGGCAAGTCGGGCTGCGTCAACGCGATGCTCTCCAGCGTCCTGCTGCGCGCGACCCCGCACGAGGTCCGGCTGGTGCTCGTCGACCCCAAGCAGGTCGAGCTCAACCACTACGAGTCGATCCCCCACCTGCTCACGCCGGTCATCACCAACCCGAAGAAGGCGGCGACCGCGCTGCAGAACCTCGTGCGCGAGATGGAGCAGCGCTACACGTACATGTCGCTCGCCCGCACGCGGTCGCTGAACGAGATGAACAAGGTCCGCGCCTCGCGGGGCGAGCCGGCGCTGCCCTACGTGCTGTGCGTGATCGACGAGCTGGCCGACCTGATGATGGTGGCCCCGGCCGACGTCGAGGACTCGATCATCCGGCTCGCCCAGAAGGCGCGCGCGGTGGGGATCCACCTCGTGCTGGCCACGCAGTCGCCGCGGGTCGACGTCATCACCGGCATGATCAAGGCCAACGTCCCGTCGCGGATCGCCTTCGCGGTCTCCTCGCAGACCGACTCCCGCGTGATCCTCGACCAGAACGGCGCCGAGACCCTGCTCGGCATGGGCGACATGCTGTTCGCGCCCGTCGGCTCCTCGCGGCTGCAGCGGATCCAGGGCGCCTTCATCGACGAGTCGGAGATCGCCGAGCTGACCGAGGGCTGGCGGCGCCAGGGCGAGCCGGAGTTCCGCGAGGAGCTGCTGGAGGAGGTCGTGGAGGCGGGCGACGCGGGCGGGAGTGGGGAGGACCCGGACTTCGACCCCGACGAGGACCCGCTGCTCGAGGACGCCATCCGGCTCGTGGCCGAGATGCAGACCGCCTCGACCTCGATGCTCCAGCGGCGGCTGCGGCTCGGCTACACCCGCGCCGGGCGGCTGATCGACATGCTCGAGCGCCGCGGCGTGATCTCGGGCTACGAGGGCTCCAAGCCGCGCCAGGTGCTGATCTCGGAGGCGGACGTGCCGCGGATGCTCGCGGCGCTCGGCGAGGGAGGCGAGCCGGCCGTCGTCGCCGACGAGGAGCTCCCGGCCGCCGAGTAGCCTTCGCCGTGAGCTGATGCCGGACATCGGGGCCACCCTCCACGAGGCGCGACTGCGCCGGAAGGTCGACATCGTCGAGGTCGAGGCCGAGACGAAGATCCGCGCGCGCTACCTGCGCGCGCTGGAAGAGGAGGAGTGGGATCTCCTCCCGGGTCCGACCTACGTCAAGACGTTCCTGCGCACCTACGGCGAGTACCTCGGCCTCGACGCCAAGCTGCTCGTCGAGGAGTACAAGCAGCGCTTCGAGCGCCCGACGGCGCAGGAGCTGACGCCGTTCTCCACCAACCTCGGCTCGCGCCGCGAGCGGCGGCGGGCGCGCGGCCCGGTCATCTCGCCCGGGGTGATCGTCGCCTTCCTCGTGGTCCTGGTCGTCGGCGGCCTGGCCGCGGTGGGGATCCTCTGGGGGTCGCCCGACGACGAGGGAGCGGTCGCGACGCCCACCCCGCAGTCGCAGCCGAAGAAGCAGGCCAAGCAGAAGAAGCCCTCGGCCGCCGAGCGCCGGCGGCGGCAGCGGGCCGCCGCCGCGCGACGGCGGGTGCGGTTCCAGATCGTCCCGACGGGGGCGGTGTCCGTCTGCCTGGAGTCGGCGGGCGGGCGGGCGCTGGTCCCCAACGTGACGCTGGCGCCCGGGGCGGCGTCGCGCCGCTTCACCGGCAAGCGGTTCAAGGTGAGCTTCGGCAACGGGCTGGTGCGGATGCGCGTCAACGGGAAGTCGTATCCCGTGCCCGCGACCGACGTCCCCCTGGGGTACGACATCCGCCCCGGGCGCGCCCCGCGCCGCCTGTCCGAAGCCCAGCGGCCGACCTGCACGTGAGCGCGCGCGCCGGCATCGTCGTCACCGGCACCGAGGTGCTGACGGGGATCATCTCCGACCGCAACGGCCCGTGGCTCGCGGAGCAGCTGCGGTCGGTCGGGGTCTCGCTGTCGCACACCGTCGTGGTCGGCGACCGGCCGGACGACGTGCGGTCGTCCCTGGAGTTCCTGGCCGGCACCGGCGTCGACGTGATCATCACCAGCGGCGGGCTCGGCCCGACCGCCGACGACCTCACCGCGCACGTGGTGGGGGACTTCGCGAGGCGCGAGATGGTGCTCGACGAAGCGCTGGAAGGGCGGATCGCCAAGATCCTGGAGCGCCTGACGGCGCGCTGGCCGGACATCGACCAGGCCGCGCTGCGCGAGGGCAACCGCAAGCAGGCGATGGTCCCGGCGGGGGCGACCGTCCTGGAGCCGGTCGGGACCGCGCCCGGGCTGGTCGTGCCGCTCGCGGAGGGGCGCTCGGGCCCGGTCGTCGTGGTGCTCCCGGGGCCCCCCGGGGAGCTGCAGCCGATGTGGAGGGCGGCGCTGGAGACGGACGCGCTGCGGCACGCGCTGGCCGGGGCGGGGGCGCTGGAGCAGCGCATCATGCGGCTGTTCGGCATCCCCGAGTCGGAGATCGCCGAGACGCTGCGCGTGCTCGAGCGCTCAGGCGTGCCGCTGTCGGAGCTGGAGATCACGACGTGCCTGCGGCGCGGGGAGATCGAGATCGCCACGGTGTTCGCGCCCGCGGCGGTCGACGCCTACGCCGCGTTCGAGGCGGGCGTCCGCTCGCGCCACGGCGACACGCTGTTCTCGCTCGACGGCGCGACGATCGACGACCAGGTCTTCGCGCTGCTGGCCGGGCCGCCGGCGCGGACGGTCGCGGTGGCCGAGTCGTGCACGGGCGGGCTGATGGCGGCGCGGCTGACCGCGCGCGGCGGCTCCTCGGCCTGGGCGCTGGGCGGCGTGACGGCCTACTCCAACGAGGCCAAGACCGCGTTGGTGGGGGTGCCGGCCTCGCTGATCGCGTCGGTCGGCGCGGTGTCCCCGGAGGTCGCGGTGGCGCTGGCCGACGGCGCCATCGCGCGGTTCGGCGCCGACGTGGGGATCGGGATCACCGGCATCGCCGGGCCGGGTGGCGGCACGCCCGACAAGCCGGTCGGGACGGTCTGCCTGAGCGTCGCGTCGGCGGAGGGGCCACGGGTGGACCTGGACGTCCAGCTGCCGGGCGACCGGGCCGCCGTGCGCGACCGCACGACGACCGTGGTCATGCACCTGCTGCGGCGGCTCCTGCGCGGCGAGACCTAGGCGCGCGGGTTCGTGCGGCTCTTCGTCGCGCTCGAGCTGCCGGCGGACGTGCGCGAGACGCTGTGGGTGTGGTCGGCGGGGCTCTCCGGCGCGGCGTGGCGGCGAGTCCCCGCGGCCAACCTGCACGTGACGCTGGCGTTCCTCGGCTCGCGG
>DASVQH010000330.1:0-6145 GCA_036389195.1 Solirubrobacteraceae bacterium | reverse complement strand
TTCGTCGACACGGACCGCAAGACGACCGTCCTGCGCAACCTCCAGTGGCTCGTCCACAGCGGCCGCCTGGCGGGCACGGGCTACGTGTCGATCCTCCCGGTCGACCAGGGCATCGAGCACTCCGGCGCCGCCTCCTTCGCGCCCGCCCCCGAGTACTTCGACCCGGACAACATCGTGCGGCTCGCGGTCGAGGGCGGCTGCAACGCCGTCGCCTCGACGGTCGGCGTCCTCGGCGCCGTCTCGCGCAAGTGGGCGCACAAGTTCCCCTTCATCGTGAAGCTGAACCACAACCAGCTCCTCACGTATCCGAACGAGTTCGACCAGATCATGTTCTCGTCGGTCCAGCGCGCGTACGAGATGGGCGCGGCCGGCGTGGGCGCGACGATCTACTTCGGCTCGGACGAGTCGACGCGGCAGATCGTCGAGGTGGCCGAGGCCTTCGAGCAGGCCCACCAGCTCGGGATGTTCACCGTGCTCTGGTGCTACCTGCGCAACCCGCAGTTCAAGATCGGCGACACCGACTACCACCTCGCCGCCGACCTGACCGGCCAGGCCAACCACCTCGGCTCGACGATCCAGGCCGACATCATCAAGCAGAAGCTGCCGGAGAACAACGGCGGCTACACCGTGCTCAACACGAACGGCACCGTCTACGGGAAGACCAACGAGAAGGTCTACTCCGATCTGACGACCGATCACCCGATCGACCTGACGCGCTACCAGGTGATCAACTGCTACTCCGGCCGCGCGGCGCTGATCAACTCGGGCGGTGCCTCCTCGGGGGAGTCCGATCTCGCCGAGGCGGTCAAGACCGCGGTGATCAACAAGCGCGCCGGCGGCATGGGCCTGATCTCCGGCCGCAAGGCGTTCCAGCGGCCGATGGCCGAGGGCATCGACCTCCTGCACGCGATCCAGGACGTCTACCTGTCGCCCGAGGTCACGGTCGCCTAGGGGGCGCACGGCATGCGGATGCGTCAGAGCCTCGCCGACATCGAGTCGGCGTTCTACGAGGAGATCGAGGAGGACCGCCTGCGGCGCGAGCAGGTCCAGAAGCAGGTGGTCCGCCGCAGCCGGCAGCGCGAGCTCGATCGCGTCCACCGGCAGGGCTCCCTGCGCTTCTGGCTGCTCGTGCTGACGCTGCTCGCCACGGCGGCGCTGGTCACCGTGGGGATGTTCCAGGCGCTGTACTTCGTGATGGGCTAGCCGCGGGAGAGCTTGCCCAAGGCCGCGTCGACCTCCGCGCGAGCTGACGCGCCCGCCGACGCCAGGTTCTCCTGCTGGATCTCGAGGTAGACCTCGCGGCGGAACACGGGGATGTCCCGTGGCGCCTGGATCCCGATCCGGACCTTCTCGCCCATGATCGACAGCACCGACACCTCGATGTCGTCCCCGATCATGATGGATTGGTTTGACTTGCGCGTGAGCACCAGCATGGCCAGCCTCCCTGCCCCCTGGGTCGGTCGGTTTCGCAAACTGAGCATATTGCGCCACGCGCGCTGGACAAGAGGCGATTGGTAGTCTCCCGCGCGCCCATGAGTCGTCGCTCGCTGCGTCCGCAGCTCAACCAGATCCGCGCGTGGGCCCAGCAGGGGCGCACGGATGCTTGGATCGCTCATCAACTTGAAGTGACCGTCCAGCAGATCCAGGCGTTCCGCCGGGAGAACGAGCTGGACGGGGAGACCGCCGCCACGGTCACGGAGGACGTCGATCTCCGTGCCGAGGACGACGCCGCGATCGCGGCGGAGCTGGACGCTGCCGAGGAGGCCCGCAAGGCCGAGGAGGAGCGCAAGGCGCAGGAGAAGGCGCAGAAGGAGGCCGAGCGCGCCGCCAAGAAGGCCGCCGCGGCCGAGGCCGGCGAGGACGAACCGGACGCGGACGAGGAGTCCGAGGACGGCGAGCGCCCCAAGCGCCGTCGCACCCGTCGCGGCGGCACGCGCCGCAAGCGCGGCTCGCGCCCGCTGGAGGGGACCTTCGACCACGGCGAGGAGGGCTACGGCCTGTGGCTCGACCCGGCCGTGCAGGACGATCCCGTGTACGCCGAGCACTGGGCGGGCCACCGGCCCGTCGAGGTCACGATCGAGGAAGACCAGATCGTGATCCGCCGTGCGGGCGGCGACGAGGACGACGACGACTGATCCGGCGGCTGCGGCGCTGCGCGAGCGGGCCATCGCCCGCCGCCACGCCGCCCACAGGGCGATCTGCGACCGGATCGAGCCGTGGGAGCACGGCACGCTGGTCGCCGCCGGCCGCTTTCCGACGTTCTGGGACTACAACGCGCTGCGCGTCGAGGGCCCGCCGCCCACGTCGCTGACCGGCGAGGATCTGGCCCGCGCCGCCGACCGGCTGCAGGCCGGCCTGGCGCACCGCAAGGTGGAGATCGAGGACGAGGCGGCCGGCGCCGCCCTGCGCCCGTCGCTCGACGCGCTGGGCTGGCGCACCGAGCGGCTGGCCTTCATGCACCACGCCGGCGGGGACGCCGGGCCGACCTCCCCGCGGGTGCGCGAGGTGCCGGGCGAAGCGGTGCTGGCGCTGCGGCGCGAGTGGCTGGGCGAGGAGGCGCTCGACCCCGATCACGCCGCCGTCGACACCGAGGTGGCGCGGCTGCTGCCCGGCGAGCTGCTGACCCTGGCGGCCCACGACGCCGCGGGCGAGCCCGCGGCCTACGCCGCGCTGCGGATCGCCGGGGCCGAGGGCGAGGTCGAGGACGTCTACTGCACGCCGTCGCAGCGCGGCCGCGGGCTGGCCACGGCGCTCGTGGCGGCGGCGATCGCCCGGGCGCGCGGGGCGGGCGTCGAGGAGCTGTGGATCGTGGCGGACGACGACGACTGGCCCAAGAAGCTCTACGCCCGGCTCGGCTTTCGTACCGTCTGGCTCCGGCACGACGCCGTGCGCCGGCCGGCTCCCTGACTCAGAACCCACGAGGTCTCCAATGGCTCCCTCCCCCCAGCAGACCCGCCCGGTCGCCGTCGTCGGCGGCCGGCGCCTCCCGTTCGCCCGCTCGAACGGCGCGTACGCGGAAGCGTCGAACCAGGACATGCTCACCACGGTGCTCGACGCCGTCGCCGAGGCGTACGACCTGGAGGGCGCGGTGCTCGGCGAGGTCGTGGCCGGCGCGGTGCTCAAGCACCCGCGCGACCGCGACCTGACGCGGGAGTCCGTCCTGGGCTCCAAGCTGGGCTCGACCACGCCGGCCTACGACGTGCAGCAGGCGTGCGGCACCGGCCTGGAGACCGTCGCCGCGCTGGCCAACAAGATCGCGCTCGGGCAGGTCGAGTGCGGCATCGCGGGCGGCGTCGACACGACGTCCGACGCCCCGATCGCCGTCGGCGAGGGGCTGCGGCGGCTGCTGCTGGACGCCAACCGCACGAAGTCGACCGTCGAGCGGGCCAAGCTGCTCACGCGCCTGCGGCCCGACATGCTCGTGCCCGAGACGCCGCGCAACGCCGAGCCGCGCACCGGCCTGTCGATGGGCGAGCACACCGCGCTGATGGCCCAGGACTGGGGGATCGCGCGCGCCGAGCAGGACGAGCTGGCCGCCCGCTCGCACCAGCGCCTGGCCGCCGCCTACGACGCCGGCTTCCAGGACGACCTGATCGTCGGCTACCTCGGCCTGGAGCGCGACCAGAACCTGCGCCCGGACTCGACGCCGGAGAAGCTCGGCAAGCTGCCGCCGGTCTTCGGCGGGGAGGGCGGCACGATGACCGCGGGCAACTCCACGCCGCTCACCGACGGCGCCAGCGCCGTGCTGCTGGCCACGGAGGAGTGGGCGGCCGAGCGCGGGCTCCCGGTCCTCGCCTACCTGACCGGCGTGCGCACCGCGGCGGTCGACTTCGTGGTGCGCGGCGACGGTCTGCTGATGGCGCCGGCCTTCGCGATGGCCCCGCTGCTCGACGGCGCGGGCTGGACCTTCGACGACGTCGACCTGTTCGAGATCCACGAGGCGTTCGCCGCCCAGGTCCTGTGCACGCTGAAGGCGTGGGAGGACCCGGTGTTCTGCCGCGAGCGCCTCGGGCGCGACGCGCCGCTGGGCACCGTCTCCGTCGACAAGCTCAACGTCAACGGCGGCTCGCTCGCCGCCGGCCACCCGTTCGCCGCCACCGGCGGGCGCATCGTCACCTCCCTGGCCAAGGCCCTCTCGCAGCGCGACGGCGGCGGCAGGGGCGTCATCTCGATCTGCGCGGCGGCCGGCCAGGGCATCGTCGCGACCCTGGAGGCCTGACCCGTGCCCGATCTCTACTCGCAGATCGTCAACGCCCCCATCGGCTCGGCGCTGGCCGACACGCTCGGCCTGCCGCGGCCGGTCGAGCTCGACCGCCACCATGACGGCGATCCCGTCGTGCGCGGGCCGGTGCTCCTCGGCGCCGCGCCCGGCAGCCGGCTGGCCGGCCCGCTCGCGCGCGTGCTGGCCGGGGCGGGGGCCGAGGTGCTGACCGCGCTGGAGGAGCCCGTCCGCAGCGCCGCCGCCGACGCCGGGGTCGACGCCGGCGTCTTCAACGGCGAGGCGCCGGGCGAGCACCGCTTCAAGGCGCTGGTCTTCGACGCCACCGGCATCGAGGACGCCTCCCAGCTCGTCGAGCTGCAGCGCTTCTTCTACCCGACCGTCGGGCGCGTGCTGCCGTCGGGGCGGGTGCTCGTGCTGGCCACGACGCCGGAGCAGGCCGGCGGCGTGCGCGCGCAGACCGCGCAGCGCGCGATCGAGGGCTTCACCCGCTCGCTGGGCAAGGAGATCGGCCGCGGCGCGACGGTCAACCTCGTGCATGTGGCGCCCGGCGCCGAGGACGCGCTCGCCTCGACCGTGCGGTTCTTCCTGTCGCCGCGCAGCGCGTACGTCAGCGGGCAGTCGGTCGAGGTGGCGGGCGCCGCGGTGCTCCCTCCCGGACTCGACTGGGACGCGCCGCTGCGCGGCAAGACCGCGCTCGTGACGGGCGCCTCGCGCGGGATCGGCGCCGCGATCGCCACCACGCTGGCCGGGCAGGGCGCGACGGTCGTCGGCCTCGACGTCGAGCCGCTGGCGGGCGAGCTGCGCGCGGCGATGGACGCGCTCGGCGGCGAGGCCATCGTCCTCGACATCACCGACGCCGACGCGCCGGCGACGCTGGCCGCGCGCTTCGGCGGCGGCCGGCTCGACGTCCTCGTCCACAACGCCGGCGTCACCCGCGACCGGACGCTGGCCAAGATGCCCGCCGACCGCTGGCAGTCGGTGCTGTCGATCAACCTGATCAGCGAGGAGCGCATCGACGACGCGCTGCTTGACGCGGACGCGTTCGCCGAGGGCGGCCGGATCGTCTGCGTCTCGTCGATGTCGGGGATCGCGGGCAACGCGGGGCAGACGAACTACGCGACGTCCAAGGCCGGCGTGATCGGGATGGTCGAGGCGATGGCGCCGGTCGTCGAGGCGCGGGGCATGACGATCAACGGCGTCGCCCCCGGCTTCATCGAGACGGCCATGACCGGCGCGATGCCGGTCGGCGTGCGCGAGGCCGGGCGGCGACTGAGCTCGCTGCGCCAGGGCGGCCTGCCGGTCGACGTCGCCGAGACCATCGCCTGGCTGGCCCACCCCGCCTCGGGCGGCGTCAACGGCCAGGTGGTGCGGGTGTGCGGCCAGTCCCTCATCGGCGCATGAGCACCTCCGCGCTCTACGACCGCGCGGCGCTGCCGCTGGTGCCGCTCGCCTCCCGCCTGCCGTTCGTGGCGGGCGGCGGGGGCGGACTCCCCGACCGCGACGTCGTCGCCGAGGACGTCCGGGTCGACCACGGCCGCCTCGCCGCCTACGCGCGCGTCTGCGGCTTCCCGCTCGGCCGCACGCTGCCGCTCACGTACCCGGGAGTCCTGACCTTCCCGCTCCAGCTCGGGCTGATGGCCTCCGGCGACTTCCCGTTCGCGGCGGTCGGGCTCGTCCACGTGGCGAACCGGGTCCAGCAGCACCGGGCGATCGGGACGGAGGAGCCGCTCTCCCTGCGGGTGCGCGCCCAGGACCTGCGCCCGCACCCGAAGGGTCGGCTGTTCACGGTGCGCTCCGAGGTGCGCGCGGGCGGCGAGCTCGTGTGGGCGAGCGACTCGGAGTACCTGCGCCGCGGCGGCGGCGATCCGGGCGCGCCGCGCGACGCCGCGGCCGCGCCCGTCGCCCGCCACGACGTGGTGTGGC